>NZ_JAKTNT010000020.1:0-41282 GCF_022760925.1 Thermus hydrothermalis
CGGGGGAGGGAGTGAAGGTTTATGCGGGGTATGCGGGAGGTGCAAGTTTTGAGTCAACGACCACGACCCCAGGCCCCTTTACTACCAGTTCCAGGCGGAGCGGCCCGGGGCGTTCGCCTGGGAGTACCTCGAGGCCGGGCCGGAGGTGTGGCGGGTGCGGATCACCCGGCGGTAGGAGGCGGTATGGTCCGGCCGGAGATGAAGGTGGCGGAGGTCCTGAAGCGCTGGCCCGAGCTTCTAGAGGTCTTCTTGGAGGCGAGCCCTGCCTTCCAGAAGCTGAAAAACCCCCTCCTGCGCCGGACCATGCCCAACCTGGTCACCGTGGCCCAGGCGGCCAGGATGGCCGGGCTTGCCCCGGAGGAGCTGGTGGCGCGGCTCAACCGGGCCTTGGGGGTGGCCTCGGAGGCTCCACCGCCTGCCTCCTTGGAGGAAAGCCTGCTTTCTACCCCGCCCCCTCCCTGGCTGGATGCCCCCGTGGGCTTCCACCTGGACGTGCGCCCCATCCTGGAGGGGGGTGGGGAGCCTTTTGCCCACATCCTGGCGGCCGCCAAGGAGGTGGGGCCCGGGAAAAGGCTCGTGCTGGAGGTCCTCTTTGAGCCCGTGCCCCTTTACCGGGTGTTGGGTAAGCAGGGCTTCGCCGCCTGGTGCGAAAAGCTAGGGGAGAACCACTTCCGGGCCCACTTCTACCGGGAAAGCGTGGGGGAGAGTCAGCAAGCCCCCCCGTTGCGTTCCCTCTCCGAGGAGGATTGGGAAGACTACCAGGCGGAGGTGGTGGTTGAGGAGAACCTCGAGCCTCCTTTGCCCATGGTGCGGGTTCTGGAGGCGCTGGCGTCCTTGAGGGCAGGGGAGAAGCTATTGGTCCACCACGTGCGCCGCCCCGTCCACCTGCTCGCCCGTCTGGAGGAGGAGGGGCACGCCTACGCTCTGAAGGACCTGGGTCCGGGCCAGGTGAAGCTCCTCATCCGCAAGGGGGGGTGATGGGTTTTTGGCACTACCTCTTCGTGCGGGCGGCCCTCGTGTACCTGGTGTACACCGCCCTCCTGGGGAGCCTCTTTTACCTTTTCCCTTCCCTGGTGGGCCCCTTTCGCCCAAGCCACGTGCACGCAGGGCTTGTGGGCTTTTTCCTGCAGATGGTCATGGGCGTGGCCTACTGGATGATGCCCAGGCCAGGGGGGCTAAGGCAGGAGGCCCTCGAGGCCCTCACCTTTTTCCTCCTCAACGCCGGGCTCCTCCTCCGGCTTGTGCTGGAGCCCCTTTACCTTATGGGCCACCAGGGGCTAGGCCCTTGGCTTGGGCTTGCCGGGGCTTTGCAACTCCTCGCCACCTTGGTCTTTGCCCACGCCATGGGCAAGCGGGTGGTGACGGCGGATATGCTGAGGAAAATGCGCGAGGAGCGGGAAAGGAGGAGGGCGTGAAACCGGTGGAGGTCGGGGTGGAAGCCCTTGCCCTAGAGCTACCCCCTTTGCCCGAGGAGGTCTTCCAGGACCTCTTGGCCTTTGGGGGGCTTAGCGAGGAGGCCAAGCGGGCCATGCGCCTGGATGCGGAGCGGCTTCTGGAGGGGGCTTCCCGTTTCGTGGCCGAGGTGTACGAGCGCCTAAGCCGCCACCCCGGCACGGCCCGGGCCCTGGGCTGGGAAGGGCGGGTGCCTGAGGAGGAGCTTTACCTTAGGCGGGCCTTCTTCGCCGCTTGGTTCGCCCGCACCCTGGGGGTGGACACCTCGGCGGAGTTCGCCCGGGAGGTCTACCGGGCTGGGCTTTGGCACGGGGGGTTAGGGCCCAAGGGGGCCTACATCCCCCCGGAGTACGTGGGCCTTTCCTTCGCCCAGGTGGGGCGGTACGTGGCGGAAAGGGTGGGGGACGTGCGTCCTTGGCTCGTGTACCTCTCCGCCCAGGAGGAGGTGATGCGCAAAGGCTTTGACGCCGCCCTGGCGCTTCGGGAAGGGGAGGTTTCCGTTCGCTTCCAGGCCTTGGGCCTGGCCTATCCCGCCTTGCCCAAGCCCCTTTGCCTGCGGGCGGCGAACGTGGAGGAGGCCCTCTGCAAGGTGTATGCCGCCTTCCCCGCCCTGAGGGACGTCTCCCTGGAGCCCCTCTTCGCCGAGGAGGCGGTGGGCCTTTGGCTGGAGCCCAAGACCCTTTGGCGCCTTCGTCCCCGCTTCGCCGTGCTCCTAAACGGCCGGGATGTCCGCTACCTCCAGGGCCTCGCCACCCCCTTGGCCGAGGGGGATACCCTAACCCTCCTGCCTCCTGGGCGCTAGCCATGACCTGGGTTATGGCGAGGCCGACGTGGGCCCCCTGAGGATTAGGGCATGGTGGCGACCGTCCACACCCGGGTCATCCCCTTGGCCGTTCCCGCCGGGTTCATCTTCCTGGGGGAAGCCTTTCTCCTTTGGGCGGCCTGGCTTTGGGTCCTCCACCCGGAGGCCTTCCTTGTGCCCCGGCACCCCGTGGGCCTGGCGGGGGCCCACCTGTACCTCCTGGGCTTTGGGGTGGGGGTGCTCCTTGGGGCCATGCACCAGCTTCTGCCGGTGGTGCTGGAAGCTCCCCTCTACCGCCCCGGCCTCGGCTACCCGGTGATGGCCCTTTGGGCCTTGGGGGTGGCCTTCTTGGCCCTGGGCTTTGCCCGGTGGCCGCTCCTCGTCCCCTTGGGCGGGGGGTTGGCCCTCTGTGCCCTCCTCCTCTTTGCCTACCACGCTTACCGGACCTTCCGCCTTGCCCCCCGCTGGAACCGGGTGGCCACCGCCCTCGCCTGGGTGGTCTTCTACCTGGTCCTAACCCCCCTCTTGGGCCTGGTCCAGGCCCTTTCCCTGCGCTTTGGCTTCTACGACCCCGAGCGCTTGGCCTGGCACCTCCTGGCTGGGCTCGGTGGGGTCTTCCTCCTTTCCATCCTGGGGGTGGGGTACAGGCTCCTTTCCATGTTTACCCTCACCCACGGGGTGGACGAGGGGGTCTTGGGGCTTCTCCTCTGGGTGGCCAACCTGGGGCTTGGGGGGCTGGCCCTGGGGGAGGGGCTGGGGTATGGGCTCCTCCTCCTCGCCTATGGCCTCGCCCTTTACGACACCTACCGCATCCTGCGCCACCGGGCGAAGCGCAGGCTGGACATCGGGGTGCGGCACTACCTGGGGGGGCTCTTGTTCCTGGGGCTAGCCCTATGGGCTCTTCCCGCAAGGCCGGTCTGGGCCGCTTGGTGGTTCGCCCTCGGGTTTGTAGGGCTCGTGGTGAGCGGGATGCTCTACAAAATCCTTCCCTTTTTGGTCTGGACCCACCGCTACGCTCCCAAGGCGGGGAAGGAGCGGGTGCCCTTCCTCAAGGACATGCTCGCCGAGGGGCTTGGGTACCTGGCGGGCGGGCTTTGGGGGCTTGGGGCCTTGGCCTTCCCCTTTTTCCCCTTGGCGGGGTGGGCCTTGGCCCTGGGGGTGGCGGTACACGCCTTCGCCCTTTGGGAGGTGATGCGGCGATGACGCTGGAAGAACAGGCATGGGACCTGCTTAAAACGGTCTACGATCCCGAGCTGGGCCTGGACGTGGTCAATCTGGGGCTTATCTACGAGCTCAAGGTAGCGCCTCCCCGGGCCTGGGTGCGCATGACCCTCACCACCCCCGGCTGCCCCTTGCACGACAGCCTGGGGGAGGCGGTGCGGCGGGCATTGTCCTTCCTGCCCGGGGTGGAGGAGGTGAGGGTGGACCTCACCTTTGACCCGCCCTGGACCCCGGCCAGGCTTTCCCCCGAGGCCAGGCGGCTTTTGGGCTGGGACTAGGGGGTGGACTCCGGGTCTTCACCCGCCATAAGCCGGAGGAAGGCCTCCACCACCTCGGGGTCAAACTGCCTGCCCGCTTGTTCCTGCAAATAGGCCAGGGCCTTTTCCCGGGGCCAGGCCTTGCGGTAAGGGCGGTCGGAGGTCAGGGCGTCGTACACGTCCACCACGGCGAAGATGCGGGCGGCAAGGGGGATCTCCAGGCCCCTTAGCCCCCGGGGATACCCCGAGCCGTCCCAGCGCTCGTGGTGGGCGTAGGGGATCTCCAGGGCCTTTTTGAGGAAGGGGATGCCGGAAAGCCACTCGTAGGCGTAGACCGGGTGTTTCCGCATCACCTGCCACTCCTCCTCCGTGAGGGGGCCTGGTTTCAGGAGAATGGCGTCGGGGATGGCGATCTTGCCCACATCGTGCAGGATGGCTCCCCGCCTCAGGGCGTCCAGGTCCTCCTCGGGCACCCCCAAGGCTTTGGCCAGGCGCAGGGTGAGCTCCGTGACCCGCTCCGTGTGGCCGGCGGTTTCTTGGTCGCGGAGCTCCACCGCCTTGGCCCAGCCCCAGAGGGTGAGGTCGTAGGCGGCTTCCAGCTCCTGCTGGCTCCGCTTTAGTTCTTGCAAGGTGAAGAGGTTGTCTAAGGCCAAGGCGCTTTGTCCCGCCAAGGTTTCCAAAAACTCCTCATCCTCTGGGGAAAGGTCCCAGGGCCTTCGGGTAAAGACGGCAAGGACGCCCAGGAGCTTGCCGCGGGCGAGTAGGGGATAAGCCCTTTCCGCTACCAGGCCTTCCTGCCTTGTGAAGTCCGGGTGGCTCCCTGGTTCTTTCGCTAGGTCTTCTACCGCCACCTTGCTTCCCGAAAGGGCCGCTTGTCCCACGTGCCCCTGCCCCACCAGGAGGCGTTTGGGCAGGAGCGCTCTGGGGCTGTGGAATCCGCGATGGGCGGCCAGTAGAAGGGCCTTCTCTTGGGGGTTATAGAGAAAGAAGGCGGCGGAATCCACGGGCAGGAGGAAAATTTTGTCCAGGATTACCTCAAGACTGGGGGCGATGTCCATGGAGGCCAAAATGACCTGATCCACGGTCCTTAGCGCTTCCAGCTGGGCCACCCTGCGCGTGAGCTTTTGCCTTAAGGAGGCGCGGCGCACGGCGTTGCCCATGGCCTCGGCCACGAGCTGGGCCCGCTCCACCTCCGCCGGGGTGGGGGTGCGGGGGTGGGGCCAGGCGAGGGTTAGGGCGCCCACGGGTTCCGTGCCCGCCAGGATGGGCACCACCACCCCGCTAAAGCCCTCCGGCACCAGGGCCCTGGCCCCTGGCCGCACCCGGGGGTCGTTCTTCAGGTCCTGGCTCACCACCACCTCTCCCCGGAAGGCCCGGGCCACCAGGCCCTCCCCCGCAAGGGTGGGCGGCGTGGGGATGGCCTTAAGCCAGCCCCGGCTTGCCGCCTCCTCCAGGCGGCCTGTGTCCCGGTCGTAGAGGAGGATGCTCCCCACGGGGGCCTCCAGGACGGCCAAGGCGGCGTCCAGGGCGCTTTCCATCATCTCCTTGAGGTCCTCGCTCCGGCGCAGGGCGAGGCTTACCTGAGCGAAAGCCTCCAGGGCCAGCGCCTTCTCCTTGGCCTCGGTGATGTCCAGGCCCACGCCCAGGATGGCGGGCCTGCCCCGAATCTCCACCCGGGCGGCGGAGTAGTCCAGCCAGCGCACCTCGCCCCCTTTGGTCAGGATGCGGAAGGCGTAGCGTGCAGGGGGGGTTTCCCCCCTTAGGCGGGCCAGGCCCCGGCTTCGCACCATCTCCCGGTCGGCGTGGTGGACGAACTCCCAGATGGGCCGGGAGGCGAGCTCCTCTAGGGTATAGCCGGTGATCTCCGTGGCCATGGGGTTGGCGAAGGTGAGGCGGGCACTTCCCGGGTCCTCGAGGTCTTCCTGTTGCCAGAGGAGGATAAGGGCGGGGGCGGTTTCCGCCAGGGTGCGGAAAAGGGCCTCGGACTCGCGGAGGGCTTGTTCCTTGGCCTTCTCCTCGGTGACGTCCCGCTTGAAGGCGATGAACTGGGTTACCTGGCCTTCCTCCAGGACCGGGATGATGGTCATGTGTTCGGTGTAGAGCGTGCCGTCCTTGCGGCGGTTGATGAGCTCCCCTGCCCACACCTGGCCCGCCAGGATGGTGGCCCACAGCTCTGCGTAGAACTCCCGGGGATGCAGGCCCGACTTGAGGATGCGGGGGTTTTGCCCCACGGCCTCCTCCGCGGCGTAGCCGGTGAGGTGGGTGAAGGCGGGGTTGACCCAGAGGATGCGCCCGTCCTTGTCCGTGAGGACCACGGCCTCGTGGGCGGCCTCGAGGGCCTTCTGCAGAAGCCTCTGGGTGGCCTCGGCTCTTAGCTTTTCCGTGATGTCCAGGGCCACCACTAGGACCGCCGGGCGGCCAGCGTACTCCAGGGTGTGGGAGTGGATTTCCACCTGGATCTCCCGCCCGTCCTTGAGGCGGTGGGTCCAGGGGCCGGAAACCTGGTAGGCTTCCCTGGGTCGCTTGAGGTCTTCTAGAAGCCGGGGGCGCTCCCTTTCGGGGCGGATGTGCAGGATGGTCATGGAGAGGAACTCCTCCCGGGTGTAGCCGTACTTCCGCACCGCCGCCTCGTTCACCTCCAGGAAGCGGTAGGTTTCCTGGTCGTAGACCCACATGGGCAGGGGGTGGGACTGGAAGAGGAGGCGGAAGCGCTCCTCCTGGGCCACCTCCTGGCTCACGTCGTAGGTGTAGCCGGTGAGGAGGCGGGTGATGGGGTCAAAGACCAGGGTATCCCGAAGCCAGACCCAAGCCTGCTTTTTCCCGTGCCAGAAGCGGTAGGTGCAGACCTGCACCACCCCGGGCTCGGCCACCGCTTGGCGCACGGCGTCCATCAGGCGGGCCTGGTCCTCGGGGTGGACCTGGGTGAAGTAGAAGGCGGGGTCTTCCAAAAGCCTCTGGGCGGGGTAGCCCAGGAGGGCTTCCGCCTGGCGGGGGGCGGCGTAGAGGAGGGGGGCATAGGCGGGGTCTTGGCCTTCCGCCACCCGGGCCTGGTACACTAGCCCGGGAAGGGCTTCCAAGATGCCTTTAAGCCTAGCCCGTTCCTCCTCCAGCTCGGTTTCGTCCTGGATGTTGAGGACGATGCCCTCAATGGCGGGGTCTTCCAAGAGGTTTTTCCCCCAGACCCGCACCGCCCGTGTCCTGCCCCGGCCGTCCAGGACGCGGAGCCGGTACTCCCGCACCTCCCCCGGGTGGCGGAGGAGGTCCTCCAAGGCTGCCTCGGCATAGGGGCGGTCCTCCGGGTGGACGAAGTCCAGGGCGAGGCGGTCCTGGCGGGTGTAGCCCAGGGGGTCGTGGTTTAGGACCTGGTCTACGTTGGGGGATACGTAGCGGATACGCCCTTGGGCATCCAGGAGGTAGATGAGCTCGCGGCTATGCTCCACCAGGGCGCGGAAACGGCGCTCCCAGTCCTGCAAAGACCGGACGGCCCTTCGCCACTTGCCCTCGAGGGCCCGGGCCAGAAGGAAGATGAGCCCTCCCGAGAGGAAGGCGAAAACCACCTCCTTGGCGCTTTGCCAAAGGGTAAGCGTTTCCGGGGAAGGGGTGAGGGCAAGGAGGAGCCGGTCGCTTCCCAAGATCCAGGCTAGGGAGAAGAGCAGGTAAGCGAAGGCGATTTTCCAAGGGTCGCTAAGCTTCACCCTTCCTATGAGTATAAAGGCGAGGGCTTTCCCAGGAGATACCCCTGGCCCAGGCGGAAGCCCAGGGCCTTCAGGTAGGCCAGCACCTCCTCGTCCTCCACGCCTTCGGCCACGGCCTGGAGCCCTAGGGTCTTGGCCAGGGCCAAGACGGCGGCCACCAGCCGGGCGGCGGGGCTTTGGGGGTCGGGGGGGCTTCCCAGGGCCTGGGTGAAGGCCTGGCCCAGCTTGAGCCCGTCCACGGGGAGCTGGGCCAGGCGCTCCAGGCTGGAGTGGCCGCTTCCGAAGTCGTCCAGGAAGACCCTTACCCCAAGCCGCCTTAGGACCTGGAGGCTCCCCGTGGCCTCCCGGCCCCGCTCGTCGGGGATGAGGGTGGACTCCGTGACCTCCAGAACCAGGTTCTCCGGGGAGCAGCCCGTGTCCTCCAGGATCTGGGCCACCTGGGCGGGGTAGTGGGGGTCCAAAAGCTCCTGGGGGCTCACGTTCACGTGCACGGGGAGGCCGTGGCGGCCTTGCTCCTGGCAGGCCCGCCGCAGGACGAACTGCCCTAAGGCGGACACCAGGCGGTGGCGCTCGGCCAAGGAGATGAACTCCCCGGGCGAGGCGAGGGGCCAGCGAAGGAGGGCCTCGAGGGCCACGGGCCTTCCCGTTTCCAAGTCCACGATGGGCTGGTAGGCGAGCCAAAGCCCCTTTTCCCGCTCCAGGTCGTGTCTTAGGGCTTCCAGAAGGTGCATCTCCCGCCGCAGGGCCTCCTGGAGGTGGGCCTCGTAAAAGGCCAAGCGGTCCTTGCCTTCCCCCTTAGCCCGGTAAAGAGCCAGGTCTGCCCGTTGCAAAAGCTCCCCGGGGCCGAGGCCCCGTTCCCCCATGGCGAGGCCGATGGAGGTGGTGAGGTGGTAGATCCGCTCCCGCAAGGGGATGGGCAGGCGCACCACCTCCAAAAGCCTCTCTGCCACGCTCACCGCCTCCTCCGGGCTTTTGAGGTGGGTGAGGAGGACCAGAAACTCGTCCCCGCCCTGCCGGGCCACCAGGTCCCGGGGGCGCAGGGTGGCCCGCAAGCGGGCGGCCACCACCCGGAGAACCTCGTCCCCGGCGGCGTGGCCGTCTAGGTCGTTCACCAGCTTCAGGCCGTCCAGGTCCAAGTAGAGGAGGGCCAGGGCCTCGGGCTCCTCCCGGAGGGCTTGGGCCAGCTTTTCCAGGAAGAAGAGGCGGTTGGGAAGGCCCGTGAGGGGGTCGTGGTAGGCCAGGTGTTGCAGGGCCCCCTCCAGCTCCAGGCGCCTTAGGAGAAGCCCAAGCTGGCTGGCGAAGGCCTGGGCGAGCTCCAGGTCCAAAGGGGTAAAGGCGTCTTCCCGCTCAAAGTTATCCAGGTACAAGAAGGCCTTGCGCTCCCCCGCCAGGAAGACGGGCACGGAGAGGATGGCCTTGATCTCCCGCACCCGGCCCGCCTCCTCCATCACCTGCCGCCTCTTAGGGTCTAGGCGGGCGTTGAAGCGCATAAGGTCCTGCCAGGTGAAGACCTGGGCTTCCCGGTGGCCGGTGAGGGAGAGGGGTTCTTCGGGGCGGAGGCATATCTGGCGGAGGGCCTCGAGGTCGTAGCCCCGGGCGGCCACGAAGTGGTAACAGCCGTCTTCCATGAGGGTGGTGATGCTCCCCGCCTGGGCGCTGGGGATGGTGTCCAAGGCAGCCTCCAGAATGAGGCCGAAGATGGAGTCGGAAAGGCCCTCCGCCATGAGGGTTTCGTAGATCCGTAGGAGGTTCCGCTGAAAGGCGTTCCACCGGGCTTCCCGGGCTTCTGCCTCCTCCCGTTCCGTCACGTCTACCCCCAGGGCCAGCACTTCCAGCGCCTCCCCGCCCGGCCCCGGTACCGCCAAAAGGGTCCACTCCACCGCCCGCCCTGCCCGGGAGAGGTGGGTGAAGGGGCGGCCGGGGTGGGCCAAGGCTTCCTCTAGGGGCAGGGAAAGCCCTTGGGGAAAGGCGCCCTTTAGGGCCGGGTTGGCGTAAAGCGACCTTCCTTCTGGGGAAAACCGCGCCAGGTAAAAGGGGGATGCCTCCACCAAGAGGTGGAGCCAACGGGTGCGCTCCCAAAGCTCCAGGGTCTGGGCCAAAACCCCGGCTAGGGCCCGGAGGGTAGCCTCGTCTTCCTCGGTGAAGGTCCTTTCCCGGGCGCAGTCGTCCACCCCTAAAAACCCCCAAAGCCTTCCCTCCACGAAGATGGGCACCACCAGGAGGCTTCGGATGGCTTGGGCCTCGAGGAGGGGCCTTTCCTCCTCGGGGAAGGTGGCCACGGGGCCGGCCACGCTTTGGTCCGCCAAAAAGCGGTCTAGCCAGCGCCCATAGCCGGATTCCACCATGGGCAGGTTTTGCAGAGCCGGGTTCTGAATCTGGGGTTCTACGCCTTCTTGGGCCCACTCCGCGAGCTGGCTGGTGTACCAGACCCCCTGCCGTTCCTCCAAGCGGAAGAGGTAGGCCCGGTGCGCTGCCAGGGCTTCCGCTACCCCCTTTAGAGCCTCGGGAAGCCCCCTTAGCCCTTCCCGAAGGAGGGGGAGGAGGAGTTGGCTTAGGCTGCCCGCAGAGGGGCTCATGGCCGGACCAGGCCTATTTTACGCCTTTTGGGATCCGTTTCAACCCCACTCTAAGCCACCACCGCCAGGCCCTGGGCCTTGGCCTGGTACATGCGGGTGTCGGCCACGGAAAGGAGCTCGTCGGCGGAGGTACCGTCCTCAGGGTAGGTGGCCACCCCGATGTTCACCCCCAGGCAGATCTCGCCAAAGCAAAGGTGCTCAATAGCCCGGGCATACCGGTAGGCGGCGGCGATGGCCCCCTTCTTGGGGGTGTGGGGAAAGAGGACGGCGAACTCGTCCCCGCCCCAGCGGAAGACGCGGTCCCCGTTGCGGCGCTCCCTTTTTAGGACCTCCGCCACCTTGATGAGGGCGAGGTCGCCCACGGCGTGGCCCAGGCGGTCGTTCACGGGTTTAAAGCCCTTGAGGTCCAGGATGGCCAGGGAAAGGGGGTAGCCGTAGCGCTCCGCCCGTTTGAGCTCTTCCAGGAAGTAGCGGTCAAAGGCCCGGCGGTTTTGGAGGCCCGTGAGGGGGTCGGTGAGGGCGGCTTCCTCTAGGAGGTGCCGGGTCCGGTGCTCGTGGAGGAGGGTGGCCAGGGGGGCGGCGAAGAAGCGGGCCACCTGGAGGGAGTCCTCCCCGAAGGCCCGGGGGTCGTGGTGGTTGTCCAGGTTCAGGTAGGCGAGCACCTCGCCTTTGTAGGGCACGGGGAGGCAGAGGTTGGCCTGGATCTCCTTGGCCCGGCCAGCGGTGTCTATGACCTCGGGAGGGGCGGTCTGGTGGCTGATCTCGGAAATGAGGCGGTCCTCTACGCTCATGATCCGGGGCTCTCCCCGGCGGGTCGCTTCCTCCCCCCGGCCGTACCAGAGGAGCATGCCCTCAGGGGTAAAGCGCACCGCCTTTAGGCCCTCCAGGTCATAACCCACCGCCGCCTGGAAGCGGTACTCCCCGCCCTCCAACACCAAAAGGCTTCCCGCTTCTGCGCCGGGTACCTGGCGGATGGCCTCCTCCAGGATCGCTTGGTAAAGCGCTTCTAGGGGCCTTTCCAATAGGTCTAGGAAAAGCCGGTTTACCGCCTGGTGCCGGCGCTTTTCCGTGAGGCCCTCCAAGCCGAGGCCAATGGCCCGGCAGGCGGAGAGGAGGAGCTCCTCCTCCGCCTTCCGCCAGAGCCTTTCCTCCTTCTGGCCCACCACCAAGACCCGTCGGGCCCGGGGGCTACCGGGGGAGGGGATGGGCAAGGCGGCGAAGGTGCGCCAGTTCAGGTTCCGGAGGGCGGGGACGGTCCGGCTTTCCTCGGCGTAGCGGGCGGTGAAGACGGGGCTATGGGTTTCGTAGACCTGCCAGGCCAGGCCCACCCCGTAGGGCAGCCCCTCTTCTATGACCCGAAGGAGGCTAGGCTCCTCCACCCCCTGGTAGGCCAGGGCCACCAGGCGGCTCCCCCTGGCTTCCCAAAGGGTTCCGCTTTCCAACCCAAGGACCTGGAGGAGGAGGTCTAGGGCCTTTTGGGCGGCCTCCTTCGGGGTGGCGGCGCTTTGCATCCTCTGGGCGAGTTCGGCGAGGAGCCGCCGCTCTTCCAGGTCCGCCAGGCGGGAAAGCTGGAGGCTTACCGCTTGGGCGAAGCGGGTAAGGCCCTCTAGCTCTTCCGGGGTGAAGGGGCGGTTCCGCTCCAAGTTGAGGACCGCCACCACCTCCCCCCGCTCCAGAAGGGGAAGGGCCAGCTCGGCCAGGGCCTGGTGGCCCGGGGCGCCGATGTAGGTGGGTTCTTGGCGCACATCGGGCACGTGTACCGGCTTTCCTTCCCTGAAGGCCCGCCCCACCACCCCGGTGGCGGGGATGGTGTCCAGGGCTAGGGGAGGTTCGCTGGCCAAAAGGCGGAAGCCCTCCCGCATCGGGACCCAGACCCCGGCATGCCCCCCCTCCCCAAAGGCGGCGAGCCTTTTGGGTAGGGTGCGGAGGAGGGTTTCCCGGTTCTCGGCTTGGGGGAGGGCCTCGAGGGCCTCCGCCAGGAGCTTCTGCGCCCGGGCTAGGTGCTTGGCCCGGCGGTGGGCCAGGCGGAGGCTTTGGCCCACCTGGTGGGCGAGGAGGGCCGAAAGGAGGAGAAGGGCCGCCGCCACCAGGTCAAAGCCGGGAAAAAGAAGAAGGAGAAGGGTGGAGAGGAAGGCGGCCCCCAGGCCCACCCCAAGCCCCCGAGCGCTCGCCAGGGTGGCGGTGAAGATCATGAACCAGGGGAGGACATAGGGGTCGCCATACCCCAAGGCCCCGACCAAGAGCCCAAGGAGAAGCGCCCCCAGGGCGATGGCGGGATAGGGGAGGAGCATATTGGCGTTATCCTAACCGGGAGGCTTCCTTTTCGCCAGGGGGGGTTAGGGAGAGGTGGGCGAGGGCCCTTTCGGCCGCCTTTTCCCCCGAGCGCACCACCTCGGGTAGGCCCACGCCAAAGAGGTAGTTCCCGGCCAGGAAAAGCCCCGGGGCCTGGAGGAGGGCCATCTCTAGGCGCGCTATCCGCTCCTGGTGCCCCACCCGGTAGGCGGGCATGCCCTCGGGGAAGCGGAAGACGAAGGTCCTTTCCGGGCGCACCTCCTTGCCCAGGTACCGGCGGAGCTCCGCCAGGGCGAGGCGGGCGAGCTCCCCTTCCGCAAGCCTCGCCGCTTCCCCGGAGAAGTAGGCCCGCACCAGGCTCCACCCCTCGGGGGCCCTTCCCGGCCACTTGCGGTGGGTCCAGGTGAAGCCCCGCACCTGGTAGCCTTCCCCTTTGGCGATGAGGAGGCCGTGCCCCTCCACGGGGAGCTCCTCCTTAAAGGCCAGGCTCACCGTGGCCGCCGGGGTGTGGGGGATGCCCTTCAAAAGGGCCGTGGCCCCGGGGAGGAAGGGCCTTAGGAGGCTTGCCGCCGTGGGGGCGGGCGTGGCGAGGATCACCGCTTCGGCCTCGAGGGCCCCCCTGGGGGTGTGGAGGCGGAAGCGGCCTCCTGAAGGCTCCAGGGCGAGGACCGGGGTGGCGAGGAGGGTATGCTCCGCCACCCTTTCCGCCATCCGCCGGGTGAGGGCGGAAAGCCCCTCGGCGAAGGAGAAAAAGAGGCTCCCCCCCTCCCGGCTTCCCCGCCCCTTCCGGGAGCGCATGGCCCCGAGGAGGAGGCTTCGGTGCTTCCGCTCTAGCTCCAAGAGGGCGGGGAAGGCGGCCCGCATGGAAAGCTCCTCGGGCTCGCCCCCGTAGATCCCTCCGGCCAAGGGGGCCACCAGGGCCTGGAAGACCTCCGGGCCGAGGCGCCTTTCCACGAACTCCTTTAGGCTTTCGTCCTCCTTGCCTCCCCTGGGGAGGAAGAGGTCGTAGAGGGCGCGAAGCTTGCCGGAAAGGGAGAGGAGGGGCGTTTGGGCGAGGGCCTTCAGGTCCCCCGGCACCACCTGGAGTAGCCCCTCGGGGAGGGGATGGGGTTTTCCCTTGCGCAGGATGTAGGCGGAGGGCTTGGCGGGAAGGGTGCCTATGGGCGAGAGGCCCAGGGCTTCGGCCAGGGCCAGAACCTCCCTCTTGTAGCGCACGCTGGCGTCGGGCCCCCCTTCCACCAAAAACCCTTCCCCCCGGTGGGTGAAGACCTTGCCCCCAAGCCGGGGGGTGGCCTCCAGGAGGAGAAAGTCGGCCCCTGCTTCCTTCAGGGCGAGGGCGGCGGCGAGCCCGGCCCAGCCCCCGCCCACGATGGCTACCTGAGCCACGCCGCCTCCACCAGGTCCTTGAGGACCTGGATGTAGTCTAGATCGGCGTTGAGGCTCCGGGCCCGGAGGAGCCTGAGGCCCACCGCTTCGGCCGTGGCCTGGGCCTCGAGGTCCAGGTCGTAGAAGACCTCCAGGTGGTCGGCGGGGAAGCCCACCGCCTGCACCACCACCTCGGTGTAGCCCTCTTCCCTGAGTTGCCGCAAAAGCTCGTTGATGTCGGGCCCAAGCCAGGGCTCGGGGGTGCGCCCCGCCGACTGGTAGGCCACCTGGAAGCGGGGGAGGGAGAGCCTTTTGGCGATGAGCTCCGCCGTCTTCTCCACCTGGCGCGGGTAAGGGTCCCCCCGCTCCACCGCCGAAAGGGGGATGGAGTGGGCGGTGAAGACATAGGCCGCCCGCTTAGGGTCCTTAAGCCGCCAGATGGCCTCCTCCAGCCGCCTGGCGTAGGCGGCGATAAGGCCAGGGTGGGCCTCGTAGCTTTCCACCCAGACGAAGTGGATGGGTTCGGGAAGGGCTTTTAGGGCGGCCTCCACCTTCTCCTTGTACTCCGCCACGCTCCTTAGGGAGTAGTGGGGAGCCGCCACGATGGCCACCGCCCGCCGGACCCCGTCCTCGTGCATGGCGGCCACCGCCTCGCCGATGGTGGGGTGCCAGTGCTTCGTGCCCACGTAGACCCGGGCCGGCCCCTGGGGGGCGCGGGGCGGGAAGGGGCCCAGGAGGCGCTTGGGAAGGGGAGGGGCCTCGAGGTTCAAAAGGGCCTGGAGCCTCAGGGCCTGGACCAGGGTGATCTCGTTCAGGGGGCTTTTGCCGATCCGCTCGTAGCGTTCCGTGAGCTCCCTTAGGAGCTCTTCGGAAGGCCTTTTGCCCCGGCGGATATCCGTGTAGTAGGGCTCAATCTCCTCGGGGGCATAGGGGGTGCCGTAGGCCATCAGGAGCACGTTCACGCCGCCACCTCCTTCACGAGTTCTACCACGTAGCGCACGTTCTCCTCTGGAGTCTTGGGCAGGATGCCGTGCCCCAGGTTGAAGATGTGGCCGGGCCGCCCGGCGTTCTCCTCCAGGATGCGGAGGACCTCCCGCTTCAGGACCTCCTTGGGGGCGAAGAGGAGGGCGGGGTCCAGGTTGCCCTGGACCGGGGTTTCCCCCAGGACCGCCCGGGCCCAGGGGAGGGGGGTGTGGTGGTCCAGGCCCAGGACGTCCCCCCCCGCTTCCCGCATCTCCTCTAGGAGCCCCATGGTCCCCACCCCGAAGTGGATCACGGGCACCCCCAAAGGCCTTAGGGCCTGGAAGAGCCTCGCCATGTGGGGCTTCACGTAGCGGCGGTAGTCCGCCGGGCTCAAGGCCCCCACCCAGGAGTCAAAGACCTGGAGGAGGTCCGCCCCCGCCTCCGCCTGGGCCCTGAGGTAGCGGGCCATGGCCAGGGTGAGCTTCTCCATGAGGCGGTGCCAGAGGGCCTCCTCCCCGTACATGAAGGCCTTCACCTTTAGGAAGTGGCGGCTTGGCCCCCCCTCTATGAGGTAGCTCGCCAGGGTAAAGGGCGCTCCGGCGAAGCCGATAAGGGGCACCTTAAGGGCCCGCTTCAGGATGCGGATGGTTTCCAGGACGTAGGGCACGGCGCTTTCGGGCTCTAAGGGCAGCAGGGCCTCCACCCCCTGGGCATCCCGGATGGGGCGGTGGATCACCGGGCCCTTGCCCTCCACCAGGTCCAGGTCCACCCCCATGCCGTAAAGGGGGGTGGTGATGTCGGCGAAGAGGATGGCAGCGTCCACCCCAAGCTCCTCCACCGGGCTTAAGGTCACCTGGGCGGCGAGCTCGGGCTGGCGCACCATCTCGGGCAGGGTGTAGCGTTCCCTTAGGGCCCGGTAGGACCTTTGGTAGCGGCCCGCCTGGCGCATGAACCAGACGGGGGGCCTGGGGGTGGCCTCCCCCCGGGCCGCCTTGAGGACGAGGTCGTTCACGCCCCCCATGCTAGCATGGGGCATGCGCGCTTTTCTTTTCGCCCTAGCCTTCGCCTTTAGCCCCTTGACCCTGGCCCAGGAGGACCCCCTGGTGGCCCAGGTGGGTGGAGAAGCCCTCACCAAGAGCCAGTTTGAGCTCCGCTTTGGCCTTTTCGCCAAGAGCGCCTTGAGGCAACTGGGCCTGCCCGACACGGAGGAAACCCGGGCCCTCCTCGCCCAGTATCGGCCCCAGTACCTGGAGGCCCTGGCGGAGGAGCGGGCCCTGTTGCAGGTGGCCAAGGCCCAGGGCTTCTGGCCCAGGCCCGAGGCGGTGGAGGCCCAGGTGCAGGCCCTCATGGAGGCCTTTCCCGATGAAAACGCCTTGGCGGAGGCCCTGAAGGGGGCGGGGCTTCCCGACCTTGCCACGTACCGCCTCCTCCTGGCGGAGGCCTTGGCCCTCGAGGCCCTGGAAGGCCACTACCGGGGGAAGCTTGAGGTTTCCCCCGCCGCCCTGAAGGCCCTTTGGCTCCTCTCCCCGGAGTACCGCCACGGGACCCTGTACTGCGCCCGGCACATCCTCCTTCCCACCCTGGAAGAGGCCCGGGAAGCCCTGGGCCGCTTGGCGAAGGGGGAGCCCTTCCCCCAGGTAGCCCAGGCCCTTTCCCAGGACCCGGGCTCCAAGGAGGAAGGGGGGGCTTTGGGGTGCGCCCCGGAAGGCACCTACATCCCCGCCTTTGAGAACGCCCTTTTGCGCCTGAAGCCAGGGGAGGTGTCCGGCCCGGTGGGGACCCAGTTCGGCTTCCACATCATCCTCCTGGAGGAGGTGAAGCCCGCCGGGCGTTTCCCTTTGGAGGAGGTGGCGGAGGAGCTCGCCAATAGCGTAAAGGACCGGGCCTGGGAAAAGCTCGCCAAGGCCCTCACCCGCCGCTACCCCATCCGGCTTTTCCCGGAAAGGCTTTAGGGGAAGTGGAGGAGGGCCTCGTCCCCCAGAGGCCCTCGGGCCAGGGCCAAGGCCTCCCCGGGGCCGTAGATGCCGCTTTGCCCCTCAAAGGCGAGCCCCAGGATCCTCCCGTTCAACATGGGGTTTAGGAGCACCTTCAGGTGCTCCCGCCCCACTAGCCTTTCCCGAGCCGAGGTCAGCCACACCTCCCCCTCCCGCCGGGAAGGGTCCCAGGGCCAGGGCCTTTCCCAGGGGGCGGGGTTGGCGGAGGGTTGCAAAAGGACCTCGGCCCCCAGGGCGTCTAGCCGGGCCAGGTGCCTTTCAAAGAAGCCATCCAGGCAGATGAGGATCCCCACCCGGCCGGCTTGGGTTTCCACCAGGTGGGGGCCGAAGCCGCCCCGCCTAAGCCAGCGCTCGGGCGGGGTGAGCTCCATCTTGGGCACCTGGGCCAGGAGGCGGCCTTCGGGGTTATAGAAGAGGGCCAGGTTCTGGAAAAAAGGGCTTCGGGAAAAGCGCCCCCGGGCGAGCTCTTCCTCAAAAGGGGGGCAAAGGAGGCTTCCCGCAAGGAGGTAGGTGCCATAGGCCTTCGCCGCCTCCGCCATCACCCGGTGGAAGACCCCGTAGGCCCGCCGCGCCCGCCGCCAGGGGGATAGGGGGTTTTGCAGGAGTTCCCGTAAATGGAACTCCCCCTCCAGGTGGAGGAGGAGGGGGAGGCCGAAGAGTTCGGGGAAGGCGGCAAGGCGGGGGGTGGGGGTGCCCTTTAGGGGGCTCAGGAGGCCATGGACCCGCTCCCGGAAGGCCTCCTCCGTGCGGTAGGCTTCCGGGAGGACCTCCGCCTGCACGGCCAAGAGGGTGCGGAACGGCACCCCCTCAGCATACCCCTAGAGGCTTTGGGCCACGATGTAGACCCCCATGGCCACCAGGAAGAGGGCGAAGCCCCGCTTGAGGGTTTCGTGGGGCACCTTGAGGGCGAGCCTGCCCCCAAGGAGGCTTCCCAAGAAGCCCACCCCCACGAAAAGCCCCGCCACGGCGTAGTTCACGCTAAGGCCATAGGCGGGGAGGAGGTGGAGGTACTTGTAAAACCCGGCGAAGGACTTGAGGGCGATGATGAGAAGGCTCGTGCCCACCGCCAGGTGCATGGGAAGCCCCCCGAGGAGGACCAAAGCCGGCACGATGAGGAACCCGCCCCCTACCCCCACGAACCCCGTGAGGGCCCCCACGGCGAGGCCATCCAGGACGATCTTCCAGGCCTTGCGCCTTCCCCCTTGGGCCAAGGGGACGGGGCGGGCCATGAAGTAGGCGGCGAGGAGCATCACCAGGGCGAAGGCCAGGAGTTGCACCTGGCCGGAAACGTACTGGGAGAGGAAGGCGCCCAGGTAGGTGCCCGCCATGCCCGGAAGGCCAAAGAGGAGGACGTTCCGAAAGTCCACGAGCCCCCGGAGGGCGTAAGGAAGGGCCCCCAGGAGGGCGATCCCTCCCACGATGAGGAGGCTTTCGGCGATGGCCTGCTTAGGGGGCTCCCCCAGGAGGTAGACCAGGACGGGCACCGTGAGGATGGAGCCCCCCGAGCCCAAAAGCCCCAAGGAAAGGCCGATGAGGAGGGCGCCGAGGAGGGCGAGGGTCATCGCTCTAAGGGAAGGCCGGAGGCGGCCCAGGCGTAGGTGCCCCCTTCCAGGTTGTAGACCTTTTCGCCGTCAAAGCCTTGCCCCACCAGGAAGTCCGCCGCCACCCCGGAGCGGTTCCCCGAGTTGCAGACGAGGAGGATGGGCCGGTTCTTGGGGAGTTCTGCGAGGCGTTCGGGCAGGGTGGAAAGGGGGATGTTGAGGGCCCCCGGCACGTGCCCTTCCCGGTACTCCCAGGCCTCCCGCACGTCCACCACGAGGGCGCTTCCCAGGAGGTCCTTGGCCTCGAGGGGCCCCACCTCCCGGTAGGGGGTGGCGGCGTAGCCCGCCTCCACGGGGGCGGTGTCCACGGGAAGCCCGGCGCGGTACCAGCGCACGATGCCTCCCTCGAGGTTGTAGACCTGGTATCCCTGGGCGGTAAGCCAGGCCGCCGCCTGCCAGGAGCGGTTGCCCGTGCGGCAGTAGAGGACCACGGGGCGGTCCTTGGGGATCTCCTGGAAGCGGGCCATGAACTCGGAGAGGGGAAGGAGGCGGGCCCCGGGGATCCTTGCCTGGGCGTACTCCTCCACCTCGCGCACGTCAAAGAAGGGCACGCCTTCCTCGTAAAGCCGTTTGGCCTCCTCGGGGGACAGGTCCTTCACTTGGGTTTCGTACACGGTCTACCTCCTTAGGCGGGAACCAGCTCTTCGCCCTTCACCACGGGGAAGCCCGCCTCCTGCCAGGCCCTAATCCCCCCGGTGAGGTTCAGGGCGTTTTGGAAGCCGTGGGCGAGGAGGGCGGAGATGGCGGTGCTAGAGCGGTCCCCGCCCACGCAGTGGACGATGAGGGGCTTGTCCTTGGGAAGCTTGTCCAGGTGGGCCAGGATGCGGCCCGCATGGATGTTAAGGGCCCCCGGGATGTGCCCCGCCAGGTACTCGTCCCGTCCCCGCACGTCCAAGACCACCGCCTCCCCCCGCTCCCAAAGGGCCTTGGCCTCCTTGGCGGTCACCTGGGGCACGGTTTCCAGCTCGCCCTCGGCGTAGCCCTGGAGGGCCGGGATATACCCCACCACCTCGTCCAGCCCGATGCGGATGAGGGCCCGGGTGAGGGCCTCCACCTCGGAGGGGTGGGCGAGGAGGATGAGGGGCCGGTCGTAAGGGAGAAGCCAGCCCGCCCAGGTGGCGAAGTTCTTCCCGGCGGGGATGTTAATGGCCCCTTTGAGGTGCCCCCCGGCGAAGGCGAACTTGTCCCGGGTGTCCACCAGGATGGCCCCTTCCCCAAGCCAGCGGAGGAACTGGGCCTGGGTGAGGCGGCCCGGGTGGGGCACGCCGCCCAGGATGGGCATCCCATCCCGGTTCAGCCGCTTCATCTCCTTGAAGTAGGTGGGGGCCTCCGGTTGCCCCTGGAGGAGGGCCCTTACGAAGCCCTCCTCATCGCCTCGTTCCAGGTACTCCGCCCACCAGGCGTGGCGGCGCTCGTAGCCCACGGTGGTGGCGGGGAGGGCCCCTAAGGCCTTGCCGCACGCCGACCCTGCCCCGTGGCCGGGCCAGACCTGCACGTGGTCGGGGAGGGTGAGAAACTTCTCCTTAAGGCTTTGGTACATGCGCCGGGCCCCGGGTTCCGCCGTGCCCTTGAACCCGGCCGCTTCCTCCAAGAGGTCGGGCCGGCCCACATCCCCCACGAAGACGAAGTCCCCGGTGAGGAAGAGGAGGGGCTCGTCCGTCACCGCCCCGTCCGCCACCAGGAAGGAGAGGTGCTCGGGGGTGTGGCCGGGGGTATGCACCGCCTGGACCCGGATGTTGCCCACCTTGAACGTGTCCCCGTCCTTGAGGAGGACATGGGCGAAGCCCTCCAGGCCCCGGTACTTCCAGTTCTCGTCCCCCTCATCGGAGAGGTACAAGGTGGCCCCGGTGGCCTTGGCGAGCTCCCGGGCCCCGGAGAGGTAGTCGGCGTGGATGTGGGTTTCGGCGATGGCGGTGATGCGCAGGCCCAGGCTCTGGGCAAGCTCCAGATAGGTGTCCACGTCCCGCTTGGGGTCCACCACCAGGGCTTCCCCGGTGGCGGCACACCCGATGAGGTAGCTCATCTGGGCCAAACCTTCCTCGTAGATTTGCCGGAAGACCATGGGTTTACCTCCTTGCCGGGACCTTTGTCCCCATGTCCCGAAAATACCCTATGGGGGTAATAGGTGTCAAGCCCGAGCAACGTAAGCTCCCTCCCTATGAAGGTGGCCCATCATCTGCTATATTCGTCAAAGGACGTACCCCTACGGGGGTATCCAAACGAAGGAGGAAGCGATGCCATTGCTGGGACCAAAGGAACAAGAGATCGTGCGCGAGCGGCTTTCCAACCTTACCCGGGACGTGGAGATGGTGCTTTTCACCGACTCCTCTACCCTCATCGCCCCGGGCAAGGAGCCCTGCCTCTACTGCAAGGAAACCAAGCAGCTTCTGGAGGAGCTTTCCGCTCTTTCCGACAAGCTCCACCTGGTGGTCTACGACCTCGCCACCCCCGAGGGGCGGGAGAAGGCCGAGGCGTACAAGGTGGAGGCGGCCCCCACTTTGATCCTCCGGGAAAAGGGCTCGGAGGCCATCAACCTGCGCTACCGGGGTATCCCGGCGGGCTACGAGTTCGCAAGCCTCCTCGAGGACCTGGAGATGCTGGGGCGCGACGGGCACGGCCTTCCGGAGAACGTGGTCCAGGAGCTGAATAACCTTCCCGAGGAGGTGAAGCTCCAGGTCTTCGTCACCCCCACCTGCCCCTACTGCCCGCAGGCGGTGCGCACCGCCCACCGCATGGCCTACGCCTCCCCCAAGGTCTGGGGCGAGATGATTGAGGCCAACGAGTTCCCCGAGCTCTCGGGCCGCTACCACATCCACGGGGTGCCCGACACCATCATCAACGAGGGCAAGGAGCGGGTGCTCGGGGCCCAGCCCCTTTCCCAGTTCCTCCAGGCCATCCGCAAGGCCGTGGGGGTCCAGGCCTAAGATGACCCGCCGCGCCCTTCTTGCCCTTCTTCCCCTTCTCCTCTTCGCCTGCGGGCCCAAGGGGAGCTACCAGAACGTGGGCCCGGAGGAGCTTTACCGGGCCTTGGGCTCGGGGGCCTATGTGGTGGACGTGCGCACGCCCCAGGAGTTCGCCCAGGGGCACGTGCCCGGGGCCATCAACCTCCCCGTGGAGGAGGTGGTCCGCTGGGCGGACACCCTTCCCAAGGACAAGCCCGTCTACCTCTACTGCCGTAGCGGCAACCGGAGCCGCCAGGCGGCGGCGTACCTGAAGGGGAAGGGCTACACCAACCTCTACAACGTGGAGGGGGGCGTGTTGGCCATAGAGCGCGCCGGCTACCCCCTGGTCCGCTGATGGACGCCCTGCAGCTTGGCCCTTTCGCCATCCCCTGGGCCCGGGTCCAGGTGGCCCTGGCCCTCTTGGCGGGGGTGGTGGCGGCGGAGGTCCTGGCCCGCGGGGTGGACAAGCGGCTTGCCCCTTGGGCGTACAACGCCATCCTGGTAGGGCTTTTGGGGGCGCGGCTTGGGTTTGTCCTGGAGAACGTTTCGGTTTACGCCCGCGACCCCCTTTCCGTCCTCTACGTCTGGCAAGGGGGGTTTGACCCCCTTTGGGGTATCCTGGGTTCGGGAGGGTACACGCTCATGGTCTTGCCCAAGCACCTTTGGCGCTACGCCCTCGTGCCCGCCTTGGCGGCAGGCCTCGTGGTGGGCCTTTTCCTCACCCGGGGAGGGACAAGGCAGGAGGCCACGCTCCCTTCCCTTCCCCTCACCACCTTGGGGGGCACCCCGGTGAACCTCCAGGACTTTCGGGGAAAACCCCTGGTCCTGAACGCCTGGGCCACCTGGTGCCCCCCTTGCCGCCGCGAGCTTCCCATGATGATGCGCCTGGCCCAGGAAAACCCGGAGGTGCGCTTCGCCTTCGTGAGCCAAGGGGAGGGCCCGGCGGTGGTGCGCTCGTTTTTGGAGGAAGAGGGCCTGACGGCGGACTGGGTCTTGCTGGACCCGGAAACCCGGCTCTCCCAGGCCCTGGGGGTGCAGGGCCTACCCACCACCTTCTTCTTTGACCGGGAGGGGCGGCTCGTGGCCCGGCACCTGGGGGAGCTTTCCGAGGCGGTGCTTTTGGGTTACCTGCGGGTCCTGCGCTAGGCCCCGGCGGAGAGGAGCCGTTCCTTTCCCCCCACCACGGTCTTGAGGTGCACGGGCCGGCCCCAGAGGCGGTGCAGGTTCTCTAGCACCGCCTGCGTCTTTTTCAGGTCCAGCTCCACCCCTTCGTAGGCGTGGACCAAAAGGAGCTCGCCCCGGTTCTGGTAGTTGGCGTCCCATAGCTCCACGATGGGGTAGCCGGCGTTGGTGAGGCGGAAGAGGAGGGCCTTTTTGGCCTGGAGGAACCCTTCCAGGTCCTGGGGTTCCAAAAGGCCCTGGCGCAGGGCGAACTCGGGGGTGAGGAACTCTTCCAGGAAGGGGAGGTCGGTGTAGATGGTGCGCACCTGGAAGAGCTTCTTTCTCCCTTCCCCGGTGGGCCTCTCGTAGCGGAGCTTTTCCCCTAGGGGCAGGGCCTCGTACTCCGGGCCAAACCGCCCCTTGTCCCAGCGCTCCTCCACCTCCTGGAGGAGGTGGTAGCCCAGGCGGTAGGGGTTGAGCCCGTGGGGGGCGAGGAGGCCCGCCTGAAGCTCAGCGAACTCCAAGGCCTCCTCGGGGGTGAGGAGGGGGAGGAGGATCTGGGTGTGCCAGTAGGTGGCCCAGCCCTCGTTGAGGATTTTCGTGGCGGCCTGGGGGGCGTAGTAGAGGCTTTCTTCCCGGATGATTTCCAGGATGCTCTTCTGCCACGGGGCCAGGGGGGCGTGCTGGGCCAGGAAGCCCAGGATGTCCCGGGTGGGCCTTGAGGGGAGGGGCTTGGGGTTCGCGCCTTCCTCCGCCTCCTTGGGGAACCCGGGGGGCGGGTTGACGAAAGGGTCCAGGTAGGGGCGCACCCTAAGCCGCTCTTGGGGCTTTTCCTCCTCGGTCCCTTCCGGCCTTTGGATGTAGGGGGTGTGGGGGTCTATCAGGTTCTCCAGGGAGAGGGCCAGGTCCAAGAACTCCTCCACCGCCCTGGCCCCGTGCCGTTCCATGGCCCTTTCCACGTAGGCGGCGTGGTGGGCCATCTCGTCCAGCATGTCCTTGGGGATGGGCTTGAAGGCCAGGTTGTGGTGGAAGAAGTCGGCGTGGGCGTAGACGTGGGCCATGACCAGCTTCTGGGCGAGGAGGGTGTTTCCCTTCAGGAGGTAGGCCTGCACGGGATGGGTGTTCACCACGAGCTCGTAAATCCGCCCAAGGCCGTAGCGGTAGGTTTCCCGGTAGCGGAGGTACTCGCTCCCCCACCGCCAGTGAGGGTAGCGGCGGGGAAAGCCCCCGTAGGCGGCCAGCATGGCCATCTCCTCGGGGGTGACCTCCTCAAAGAGGACAGGAGGGAAGGAAAGCCCTAGGGCTTCCGCCCTTTCCCGGAGGCGCTCGGCCCAGTAGCGAAGCTCCTTCTCCACGCTACCCTCCCAATAGGCGCCTGAGGGCTTGGGGGAGGTCTTCCCGGCCCCGCACCTCGGCGGTGGCGAGGCCTTCCTGGCCCGCCAAGGCCTCCCGCACCTCCTCGAGGAAGCGGCCCTGGCCGTAGGGGCCCTCCACCTGGGCGTAGCCGTAGAGGGCGAGGGAGGGGAGGAGGCGCTTTAGGGCCTCGAGGGCGATGGGGGTATCCCCCTGCCAGTTCTCCCCGTCGGAGAAGTGGTAGAGGTAGCGGTTGTAGAAGGCCGGGGGGTAGGCCTTGAGGATCTCCTCCGCCAGGAGGAGGGCGCTGGAAAGCCGCGTGCCCCCGCCCTCCCGGGCGCGGAAGAACTCCTCCTCGGAAACCTCCCACGCCTCGGCATCGTGGAGGAGGTAGCGCCTTTCCAGGCGGGGGAAGTGGCGCTTGATCCAGAGGGTGATCCAGAAGGAGAGGGTCTTCACCAGCCTTAACTCCTCCTCCCGCATGCTCCCCGAGACGTCCAAGGCGAAGAGGACCACCGCCTGGGCGTGGGGCTTGGGTTGGTTCTTGGGGGCCTTGTAGCGGAGGTCCTCCTTCTCGGGCACCAGAAGGGGGTTTTCCGGGCGGTACTCCCCGGTGAGGAGGGCCCGCCGGAGGCTTTCCTTCAGGGTGCGGCGCACGTGGCGAAGCCCCCGTGGGCCCTTACGGGCGATGGTGGTGTAGCGGAAGGCCTCCTCCGTGACCTCCCCCTCTCCCTTGGGCAGGAGGCGGGGCAGGCGCAGGGCCTCCCCCATGAGGTCCAAAAACTCCTCCAGCTCCAGCTCGGCCACGGGGATGTGCCCCCCGGGCCCCAACGCCTCCTCCCCCGGGCCCCCAAGGCCCAGGCCTTCCCCTACGGGCTCGCCGTGGACGATCTTGGGCAACTCCAGCTGGGGCAGAGGGATGGAGACGAGCCGCCCCTCCACCTGGCCGAAGAGCTCCTCCCGGGTCAGGAACTCCCGGGCCCGCTTCTTCACCTCGCCCCGGACGATCTCCTTGAAGCGCTCCAGGTCGCGGGCGATGGGCAGGAAGCCTTCCCCAGGGGTCATCGTTCGCTCCGGGCGAAGAGGGAGGCGGCGAACTCGAGGACGCCTGCGGCGCAGTGCTCGCAGTAGCCGTGGTCGCGGATGAGCCTGGCCTTTACCACGTCAATCTTGGCCTGGGTCTCCGGGTCCACCACCCCGGAAACCAGGGCGGAGAGCCGGATGGTGTCCTTCTGGTCCTCAAAGAGCTTGAGCTCCAAGGCGCGGCGGAGGCGGTCGTTGTCCTTGTAGGTGAACTGCCGCCCTTCCAGGGCCAGGGCCCCGATGTAGTTCATGATCTCCCGGCGGAAATCGTCCTTGCGGGACTCGGGGATTTCAATCCTTTCCTCCACCGAGCGCATGAGCCTTTCGTTGGGGGGCTCGGGGGCCCCGGTGTAGGGGTTTTTCACCTTTTCCCCCAGCACGTAGGCCTTCACGTGGTCAATGTAGTTGTGGAAGAGGCGGTTTAGGGCCTCCTCGTCGGCGGCGATGGCCCGTTGCACCTCGTTTTTCACAATCTCGGCGTACTCCGCCTTGACCTCCTGCAGGAGGGCCTTGTAGCGTTCCTTGGTCTTCTCGTCGGAGATCAGGGAGTGGTGCTTGAGCCCCTCCTCTAGCTCGTTCATGACCATGAAGGGGTTGATGCAGGGTTCCTCGCTGGTGACGAGGACGTTGGAGATCTTGTCCTGGATGTAGCGGGGGCTAATCCCTTCCAGGCCTTCCCGCTTAGCCTCCTGCATCAGTTCCCGCACCGCCTCCTCCGTCCAGCCGGGAAGGAGCTTGCCGTCGTAGAGCTTAAGTTTCTGCATCAGGGTGAGCCCGGCCCGCCGCGGGGGTTCCAGCCGGGTCAGGACGGCCCAGGTGGCGGCCATCTCCAGGGTGTGGGGGGCGATGTGCTTGCCCCTTACCTTGGCGAAGTCCCGCTGGTAGATCTTCACCTCGTCGGAAACCCGCAGGATGTAGGGGATGTCAATCTTGATGGTCCGGTCCCGCAGGGCTTCCATGTACTCGTTGGCCTGAAGTTTCCTATATTCAGGCTCGTTTGTGTGCCCAAGGATAATCTCGTCTATGTCCGTCTGCGCGAACTTCTTGGACTTGATCTTGTGCTCTTGGCTAGCGGTGAGGAGGTCGTAGAGGAAAGCCACGTCCAGCTTCAGGATCTCAATGAACTCCACCAGGCCCCGGTTGGCGATGTTGAGCTCCCCGTCAAAGTTGAAGGCCCGGGGGTCGGAGTCCGAGCCGTAGATGGCCACCTTGCGGTAGTTGATGTCCCCGGTGAGCTCCGTGGCGTCCTGGTTCTTCTCGTCCTTGGGCTGGAAGGTGCCGATGCCCACGCGGTCCTTCTCCGAGAGGACGAGCCGCTTCACCACCACCTCGCGCTCCAAAACGGCGGCCAGGTCCCCTTGGTAGCGGGCCAGGGCTTCCCGCATCTGGAAGCGGCACACCGGGCAGAGGTCGCCCTCCACCTCGAGGGGGTATGGGTACTCGGGGTGAAGCGCCCTGAGCTCCTCCAAGAACTCCTGCCGGATGTCCGCGGGCAGGAGGTGGAGGGGCTCCTCGTGCATGGGGCAGGGGAGGGGGCCTTCGGGGGTCTTCCAGTAGAAGGTGAAAAGCCTGCCCTCCTCCGTGCGGCTGTAGGCCTCCAGGCCCTTCTTGAGAAGGCGGGCGATGGTGCTTTTGGCCGAGCCCACGGGGCCGTGGAGGAGGAGGATGCGGCGCTCGGGGCCCAGGCGGTGGGCCGCTGCCTTCAGGGTGGCCACCAGGCGCATGAGGGGCTTGTCCAGGCCGAAGATGGCGTCCTTGCCCCCTTCAAAGGGGTCATCAAAGAAGCGGTAGTGGAGAAGCTTTTCCCGGAAGAGGGTGTACTCCTCCACCCCGTGGGCCAGGATCATGTCGTGGACCCGCTGGAAGCTGGTCCTTAGAGGCCTCGGGTCCTCCTTGAGGAGGCGCAGGTAGTCGGCGAAGGAGCCTTCCCAGCTTAGGGCCCGGTAGGCCTCGAGGTCCTGGCGGCGGCGGATGCGCTCCAGCTCGTTCATGTGCGCCCTCCTTCATAGGGGCTTGGCGGGAGTTGTCATAGCTTGACCTCATTGTACCACGTTCCTGAGGGAAATTGTGGTGCGTGCCCTAGGCAAAAGCCCCGAAAGCCGGCAAAATGTTAGCTTGGTTCAAAGGCTGTCAGATTAGGCTTCCCGCCAAAGCTGGTAAAACCCCCGGGCGTTGTGGAGGAAGTGGGCCAGGATGCCGGGGAGGAGGCTTCCCGTGAGGAGGTAGCTAAGGCCGAAGAGGAGCCCGGCCGCCCCCGTGTACAGGGGGTAGGCGAAGGCCCGCTTGGGGGCGGGGTGGAGGAGGGCGAAGAGGAAGGCCTGGAGGAAAAGGCCTCCTGGTCCCAGCCAAGAGATCAGGAGGCTTTGGAGGAGGCCCCGAAAAAAAATCTCCTCGGCTGTCCCAGAAAGAAAGGCTAGCAGGAGAAGAGCAGGTGGACCTAGTCCTGCCTGCCGCAGGGCTGCGCCCAGTTCGCGGTGGAGTCTTTCTACCTCCAAAAAGGAGGCGGGGAAGCCCTTTTGGAAAAGTATTTCCAAATACCATAGCGAAAGTAGCAAAGCCACGGCTACCCATATGCCCTGTTCCGGTTGGGGTGTATTCAAGGGAAGTCCCAGTAAAAGCATGCCTGAAGTTCCGAGGAGAAGAAGCCCACCTTGTAGGGCAAACAGTAGCCCGAGGTTTCGCATGGACTAATCTTCCTTCAGCAGAGCACGCACGAAGCGTAGGCGGCTCATTGTCCCCCCAGACAAAAGGGCCCAAGGGCTCTCTCCACCAAAGAGGCGGTCGCGGATTTCGGTGACATGAAAACCCTTCTGTTTTAGCTTAAGGGCCTGTTCGCGGGTTTTTTCTAGAAACTCCAATTTTGCTGCTAAGGCCTGGAGTGGATTTGCCACATCCCCGGCATGGGCGCAGAAGAAGCGCCGTGGTTTAAGCTCCATCACCTTCCGCAGGCTTTGCATGAGGGCTTCTACATCAAAGCCGGGGGGAGCAACGTTGGCCCTCACCGAAAGAAAAAGATCGCCCCCAAAGACCAACCCTGCCTCTTCGTCGTATATGACCACATGGTCGGGCGAATGTCCTGGCGTGGGGAGGATGAAAAAAGAACCTACCCGCTCCGCAGCTTGGGCGCGTACGGGTTTCACCGTTCCCCATACCAGACGCCGGTATAGGGAGAGGGCAGGGGGATTTTGTAAAAGGTATGCTGCTTCTTTCCCGGTGAAAATAGGCAGGGAAAGGCGGGCTGCTCCCCCAGCATGGTCCTCATGGGTGTGGGTGATGAAAAGGGCTTCCGCACGACTTCTATAACGCAAGGTGCGAAGGGGGCCAGCGTCAATTTGGAATCCCTTGTATTGGTAAATATACACGCCAAAGTTTATCCACCAGGTAAGAGGTGTAACCAAAAAAAGACTTTCTACGCCATTGCCTAGGGGTTTCCAGTTCCGCATGTATTTAGTATAAAGTGAAAGACAAGTCTCATGGGCTTTGGCTAAACTTCCAGGATCTTCTTGGGGCGGAACGCTAAGGCGTCGGCGGAAACCAAGTGGAGAGGAATCCCCTGGTATGCCCAGGGAAGCTTGCTAGGGTCCGCCCCATGAAGGTGGCCGTAGACGATGGCGTCCGGCTTGGCTTGGGCGGCGAGCTCCAGAAGCGGCGTGGCCTCCCCCCCGGGACCAAAAGGGGGAAAGTGGAAGGCCACCACCAGGTGCCGGTAGGGTTTGCCCTCGAGGTCCTTGAGGGAGAGCCTAAGCCTTTCCACCTCCCGGGCGAAGATCCTCTCGTCCTCTGGGCTTGGAGGCGGGTACTGCCAGCCCCGGGTCCCGGCCACCGCCACCCCCTCCAGGACCAGGGCATCGTTTTGCAGGGCGTACATCCCTTCAGGCAAGACAGCCCTTAGGCGGCTGATGGAGGGCCACCAGTAGTCATGGTTGCCCTTGAGGAGCACCTTTTTGCCCGGCAGAGCGGCGAGGTCCAAGAGGTCGGGAATGGCCTCGCCGAGGCGCATGGCCCAGGAGATGTCCCCCGGGATGAGGACCAGATCCCCTTCCCCCACCACCTCCCGCCAGCCCCGGAAAAAGGCCTCCGGGTGCCCCTGCCAAGCGGGACCGAAGACGGTCATGGGCTTGGGGTGGACGCGGGAAAGGTGGGGGTCGGCGATGGCATAGACCCGCATGGGCCATAGCGTACCCTAAAGGGGTGGGGGAGTCGGAAGCCTTGGCCTATGCCCTCAGGCTCTTGGCCCGCCGGGGCCTGAGCCGGCGGCGCCTCCAAGAAAAGCTCCTCGCCCGCTTCCCCGAAGGGGAGGTGGAGGCGGCCTTGGCCCGGCTGGAGGAGTTAGGCTACCTGGATGACCGGGCCTTTGCGGAAACCTTCGTGGCCGCCCGGCGCAAGTTTGGCCCCGCCAAGCTCCGCCACCTGCTCCGGGCCCAGGGGGTGGCGGAGGAGGTGGTGGCGGAGGTGCTTGGGGGAATGGGGGAAGAAGAGGTCCTAGAGGCAGCCTTAAAGGCGCTTCGCCGCTACCCCCGCCGCCACGACCAGGCCAAGGCGGTGCGCTTCTTGCAAGGAAGGGGTTTCCCCCTTTCCGTGGCCCTCGAGGCCTACCGGCTTGTCAAGGAGGAGCAAAGGGGGTAAAAAGAGCCCATGCCTGAGGTCCATGTTGAGCGCTTTATCCTGGCTCCTCCTGAGAAGGTATACGCCTTAGCCAAGGATCTGGAGGGCTTAAAGCCTTTTCTGAAAGACGTACAAACCCTTCGCCTTCTTCACCAAGAGGCAAACCGGACCCGGACGGAGTGGGTAGGGGTGGCGATGGGCAAGAAGGTCCGTTGGATTGAGGAGGAGGAATGGGATGACGCCCATCTCCGCAACCGCTTTTGGTCACCCGAAGGTGATTTTGACCGCTATGAGGGGACATGGGAATTTATTCGTGAGGGCGAGGGTACCAGGGTTGTTTTGAACATAACCTACGAGTTAACCATCCCTATTTTTGGTCCCCTCTTGCGCCGATTGATTCACAAGCTGATGCAGGAAAATGCGCAGTCCGTACTCAAGGGTCTGGAGGATCGGGTTTTGGCCAGCTAGTTGCATAAGAGGGCGGTTTGCTCTAGCATGGTCCTGAAGCCGCCCATGTTTTTGCCGAACGGGGTGGCCCAAGAGCTTTCAGGAGGTCAAAGTGGAAACGTTGCGCGTCTCTTCCAAGTCCCGCCCCAACTCCGTGGCCGGCGCCATTGCGGCGCTTTTGCGCACCAAAGGCGAGGTGGAGGTGCAGGCCATCGGGCCCCAGGCGGTGAACCAGGCGGTGAAGGCCATCGCCATCGCCCGGGGGTACATCGCCCCCGATAACCTGGACCTGGTGGTCAAGCCCGCCTTCGTCAAGCTGGAGCTGGAGAACGAGGAGCGGACCGCCCTGAAGTTCAGCATCAAGGCCCATCCCCTGGAGTCTTGAGGGCCGCGAACCCTAGGGCCCTGGCCCTCGCCCTTCTCCTCGAGGTGGAGCGGGGGGGAGGGGCCCAGCAACTTCTGGACCGGGCCCTGGACCGGGTGGCCTGGCCGGAAAGGGACAAGGCCTACGTTACCCACCTGGTCTACGGGGCCCTTAGGCGCCTTCGGCTTTTGGACCACCTCCTCGCCCCCCACCTGCCGCATCCGGAGAAGCTCCCTCCCTTGGTGCGCTGGGCCTTGCGCCTTGGGGCGTTGGAGTGGCTCTTGGGCAAGCCCGACCACGCCCGGGTGAGCCCCTGGGTGGAGGCGGTGAAGGGGCGCTACCCCCGGCTCGCCGGGCTCGTGAACGCCGTCTTGCGCCGCTTGGCGCCCAGGGAGGCCCCGGAGTGCGTGCGCCTTTCCCTTCCCGACTGGCTTTGCGAGAGGTGGCGGGGCTTTTTCGGGAGCCTGGACTTCGCCCAAGGCTTCAACGAGCCCGCTCCCCTTTTCGTCACCGCCTTGCGCCAGGTGGAGGGGCTAAGGCCCGGGCCTATCCCCGATAGCTACGTCTGGGAGGGCACGAAGACCGATTTCTCCGCCCTTGGCCTCCAGCCGCAAAACCCCGCCTCGCTCTTCGCCGCCCAGCTCCTAGAGGCGCAAAGGGGGGAGAAGGTCTTGGACCTTTGCGGCGGGGCGGGGCTAAAGGCGTTTTATTGGGCAAGCCGCGGGGCGGAGGTGGTTTCCTACGACCTCAACCCCAAGCGGCAGGAGGCGGGCAAGCGCACGGCGGAGAAGCTCGGCCTAAAGGTGGCCTACCGCACCCAGGACCTCACCCTCCCTATCCCCGAGCGGGCGAAGAAGGTGCTTCTGGATGCCCCCTGCACCGGCACGGGCACCTTCCGCAGCCACCCCGAGCGCCGCTACCGCCTCGCCCCGGAGGACCCAGGCCGCATGGCCGAGCTTCAGCTAAAGCTTTTGGAAACTGCCGCCTCGGCCACGGAGGCGGGAGGGGTGCTGGTCTACGCCGTCTGCTCCTTGACGGAGGAGGAGGGGGAAGGGGTGGCGCGGGCGTTTCTGGCCAGGCACCCCGAGTTCCGCCTCGAGCCCTTTTCCTGCCCCTTGCCGGTGCTTCGGGAGGGCCTTGGGGTACACGTGGCCCCGGAGGGGGGCTTGGACGGGTTTTATTACCTGCGCCTGCGGAAGGTAGACTCTAGGGCATGAGGCTTGCCTTCTTGGGCCTGGGGAAGATGGGCCGGAGCATCCTGAAAGGGGCCCTGGAACGGGGGTTTTTGCGCCCCGAGGAGGTGGGGGTGGTGGGGCGCACCCCGGAGCGCACGGAGGAGTTGGCGCGCGCCTTTGGCATCAAACCCCTGAGCCTCAAGGACCTGGCGCAGGCGGAGCGGGTCCTCCTGGCGGTGCAGCCCAGGGACTTCCCCCACCTGGCCCCGGAGATCGCCTTCCCCCAGGTGGGGTATATCTCCATCATGGCGGGGGTGTCCACGGCGGTCCTCGCCCGTAGGCTGGACTCGAGGCGGGTGGTGCGGGCCATGCCCAACCTGGCGGCGGTGATCGGGGAAAGCTCCACCGCCCTCACGGCGTTGCGCGAGGCCCGGGAGGCGAAGGACCTAGACTTCGCCCGGGCCCTTTTTGCCACCGTGGGGGACGTGTACGAGATCCCGGAGCACCTCTTTGACCCCTTCACCGCCATGTCCGCTTCCGCCCCCGCCTACCTGGCGGTGGTGGCGGAGGCCTTGGCGGACGCCGGGGTGAAGATGGGGATGCCCAGGGCCCTGGCCCTGCGCCTGGCGGCGGAGGCCTTGGCGGCCACGGGGGAGCTCCTCAAGACCCGCCATCCCGCCCAGCTAAAGGACGAGGTGGCGAGCCCCGGGGGCACCACCATCCACGGCCTGCACGCCCTCGAGGCCCGCGCCCTCCGCGCCGCCTTCTTTGAGGCGGTGGAGGCGGCCACCCGGCGGGGGCACGAGCTCGGGGAGGCGGAGTAGGTGCGCCTCTTGGCCCTTCTCCCCCTTTTCCTCCTGGCCTTGGCCCAAGCCTTCCCCCCGGGGGGAGGCCGCTACGCCTACTCCGACGGCACGCTCCAAGAACTCCTCCCATACCCGGAGGGCTTCCGCCTGCGCTACCTGAGGGAGGGGCGGGTCTTCCGGGAAGACCGGCTCCGCCTTGCCCCCGAAGGGGTTTACCTCCTGGGGGTGGGCTTCCCCGAGGGGTACTTCCCCTTTGACCCCCCCCTCCTGCTCTACCCGGCCCGGCTTTCCCCCGGGGTGGCCTGGGGGGGAAACGCCCGCTTCCGGGGGCAGCGGGTGGCCCTTTCCGCCCGGGTGGAGGGCGTGGAGGGGGTGAAGGTCCAAGGGGGTGCCTTCAACGCCTACCGGGTGCGGGTGGCCTACACCACGGAAAAGGGGGGCACCGACCTCAAGGAGCTTTACCTGGTCCCGGGCCTGGGGGTGGTGGCCTACCGGGCGGGGGAGGCCTGGGTGGAGCTCCTCCGCTTCACCCCAGGTGCGCCCTGAGGTAGTAGCGGAGGATCTCCCGGTACATGCGCATCCGGTGGAGAAACCCCGGGAGAAGGCCCCGCTTCTCCTCCTTCATCACCTGGCTCACCCCCGGCAAGGGCAGGTAGCGCACCCGCCAGCCCCGGGCCTTGGCGTGGCGGGTGAGGAGGAGTTCTAGGTCGTAGCGGGCCCTTTCCAGGCCCGGCACCTCCCGGAGGGCTGGGGTGGCCAGGGCCCGCTGCCCCGAGAGGAAGGGGGTGAGGCGCATGGCCAGGTCCGTGGAAAGCCGCCCCCCCTGGAAGACCCCCACGGCCATCTCCGCCTCTCCCCTGCGCACGGGGTCCAGAAGGGCGTGGAGGTGTTCGGGCTTGAGCCCGAGGAGGTCGGCGTCCAGGAGGATCACGTGGGGGGTCATTACCCGCTTAAGCCCCTCGGCGATGGCCCCGCCCTTGCCCCGGTTCTCGGGGAGGCGCACCACCTCCGCCCCCGCCTCCTCGGCCCTTTGGGCCGTGCCGTCCTTAGAGCCATCGTCCGCCACCACCACGGGAAAGCCCGCTTCCTGGGCCACCCGCACCACCTGGGCGATGGTGGCCTCCTCGTTATAGGCGGGGATGAGGACCGTGGCCGCCATCAGCCCCCCAGAAGCCGCCTCAGGTCCTGGAAGGTGACCAAGAGAACGAGGAGGATGAGGAAGAGGAAGCCCAGGTAGTGGACCACCGCCTCCTGTTCGGGGCGGATGCGGAAGAGGCGGCCGAGGAAGAGGAGGAGGATCCGCCCCCCGTCCAGGGCGGGGATGGGGAGGAGGTTGAAGAGGGCCAGGGAGAGGTTGATGGCCGCCATGAGTTCCACCAGGCGGAAAAGCCCCTCCTGGGCCGCCCGTCCCGTTTCCGCCACGATGCCCACCGGCCCCATGACCCCGCTATTGGGGTTGCCCGAAAGCACCCCGAAAAGCCCCCCCACCAGGGCCCGCACCATCTCCGGGCCGAAGGCCAGGGTGCGGCTTGCCGCCAGGAGAAGCCCCTCCCCAAAGCCCACCCGGCGGTAGGCCACCTCCGGCTGGTAGACGAGCCCAAGCCGCTCCATCCCCGGCTCCCAGGTGAGGGAGAGTTGGACCTCTTCCCCGTGGCGGAGCACGGTGAGGGTGTGGGGGCCTGGCGTCTTAACCTTCTCAATGTCCTGGGGCTTTTGGAAGGGGATGCCGTCCACGGCGAGGAGGACGTCTTGGGGCTTTAGCCCCGCCCTTTCCGCCAGACTCCCCGGCACCACCTCCAGGACCACCGCCCGGCCCGTGGCCTCGGGCACCCCTTGGGCGCTAAAGAGGTAGCCGAGAAGCCCCCAGGCCAAGAGCACGTTCATCGCCACCCCGGCCACCAGGACGAGGAGTTTCCCGAGGAAGGGGAGGGCGTCGTAGCCTCGGCCTCGCTCCTCGGGGAGGAGGCCTTCAATGTCGGCGTAGCCGCCCAAGGGGATGGCGGAAAGCCGCCACTCGGTGCCGAAGGCTTGCCGCCTCAGGAGGATGGGCCCGAAGCCCACGCTGAAGGCCTTGACCCGCACCCCCTGGAGCTTGGCCGCCAGGTAGTGCCCAAGCTCGTGCACGAAGACGCTCACGCCGATGATGAGGAGAAACCAAAGAAGGCTCATGCCCACCTCTTGGCCTCTTCCCGGGCCCAAGCGTCCACGGCGAAGAGGTTCTCCCATGTTAGGGGAAGGGAGGGGGTGGCTTCCAGGACCCGGGCGAGGATCTCCGGGATGCGGGTGAAGGGGATGCGGCCCGCCAAGAAGGCCTCCACCGCCACTTCGTCGGCGGCGGAAACCGCCACCTGGGCGACCCCGCCCCGCTTGCCCGCCTCGTAGGCCACCTTCAGGGCGGGGAAGCGGTTCAGGTCAGGCTCCAAGAACTCCAGGACCCCGGGGAGGGGGAGGTCCTTTAAGGGGGTTTCCGCCCGCTCGGGGTAGGTGAGGGCGTACTGGATGAAAAGCCGCATGTCCGTGGGGCCCAGGGCCGCTTTGAGGTTCCCGTCCACGAAGCGCACCAAGCCGTGGACGTAGGCCTGGGGGTGGACGAGGACCTTGATCTTCTCCAGGGGAAAGCGGAAGAGCTCCTTGGCCTCGAGGACCTCGAGGCCCTTGTTAAAGAGGGTGGCGGAGTCCACGGTGACCTTGGGCCCCATCCGCCAGCGGGGGTGGTTCAGGGCCATCTCCGGGGTCACCTGGGAGAGATCCTCGGGGGCCCTTAGGAAAGGCCCCCCGCTTGCGGTGAGGATGAGTTCGGCCACATCCTCCCGCCTTTCCCCGAGGAGGGCTTGGAAAAGGACCGAGTGCTCGGAATCCACGGGGAGGATCTCCGCCCGAGCGGCCTCCACCTCCTGCCAAAGGAGGGGGCCCGCCGCCACCATGGCCTCCTTGTTGGCGAGGGCGATGCGCTTGCCCGTTTGGGCCGCCACCCGGGTGGGGGCAAGACCCGCCAGGCCCGGGATGGCCGCCACCGCCACCTCCGCCTCCAGGGCGGCCACCTCCTCGGGGGTGGCGAGCTTTAGGCCGGGGAAGTGCGCCCTAAGCTCGGGGTGGAGGCTTTCGTCCGCCGCCACCAGGAGGGGCTTCCACTCGGCGATCTGTTGGGAGAGCGTTTCCAGGTTTTTCCCGGCGGCGAGGCCCACCACCCTATAGCCCCGCCAGCGGCAGACCTCCAGGGCCTGCCGCCCGATGGAGCCCGTGGAACCCAGGATGACTACCCGTTTCATGTGAAGAGCACCACCAGAAAGTAGGTGAGGGGGAAGGTGAAAAGGAGGCTATCTATGCGGTCCAAAAGCCCCCCGTGCCCCGGCAGGAAGCGCCCGGAGTCCTTCACCCCGGCGAAGCGCTTGAGCATGGACTCCGCCAGGTCGCCGAGTTGCGCCGCCAGGGAGAGGAGGAGGCTAAAGAGCCAAAGCTCCAAAAGGCCGAAGGGGAAGACCTCCCGCACCCATCCGGTGTAGGCCACCAGGGCCAGAAAGCTCACCAATATGCCCCCTAGGGAGCCCTCGAGGGTCTTCCCGGGGCTGATCTCGGGGGCGAGCTTCCGGCGGCCAAAGGCCCGGCCTGCGAAGTAGGCCCCGATGTCCGTGGCGAAGCTGGCCACGATGGGCAGGCTTAGGGTCCAAAGCCCCAGCGTGCCGTCGGGGGTTTCCCGCAGGAGGAGGACGTAGCCCAGGCTCCAAGGCAGGTAGAGGAAGGCGAAGAGGGTAAAGGCGAAGCGGGGGATGTCCGCCCCCTTGAGGAGCTCGTAGCTGAAGCTCGCCATGAGGAAAAGCCCCAGGGCTACCTCCCGCCAGGGCACCTGGGGGAAGTGCCAGTAGAGGGTGGGCAGGGAAAAGAGGTAGACCCCCACGCCCCCCACGAGGAGAAGGGGGAGGTTGAGGCGGATGCCCCGCCGGGCCAGCATCTCCTTGAGCTCCAGCGCCCCCAAAAGGAGGACCAGGACCAGGGTGGGCAGGATCAGGACCACCCCGGCCCAGAGGACGAAAAGGAGGAGCGCCGCCCCCACCAGGGCGGAAACCACCCGGGTGGGAAGGTCCTCCCGTCCCGTCATCCCCCACCCCCGGCAAGGGAGGGCGGTTCCGCCGCCTTTAGCGCCCGCACGCCGCCCCTTGCCCTGGGCCTAGCCCAGGATCTCCTGCTCCTTCTTTTCCAAAAGCTCGTCCGCCTTGGCGATGAACTCGTCCGTGATCTTCTGGATCTCCGCCTCGGCCCGCTTGGTGTCGTCCTCGGAGAGGTGGAGGTCCTTGGCCAGCTTCTTGAGCTTCTCCAGGGCCTCCCGGCGGATGTTGCGGATGGCTATCCGGCCCTCCTCGGCGTAGTGGCGGGCCGCCTTGACCAGCTCCTTGCGCCTTTCCTCCGTGAGGGGAGGGATGTTGATGTAGAGGGCATCCCCCTTGTTGGCGGGGTTCAGGCCCAGGTCGGAGTCGCGGATGGCCTTCTCAATGGCCTTTAGGGCGTTCTGGTCCCAGGACTGGACCACCAGGGTCCGGGCATCTGGGGCGCTGACGGTGGCGATCTGGTTGAGGGGAACGTGGGTGCCGTAGTACTCCACCTTGAGGTGGAGGAGCAGGGCGGGGTTGGCCCGCCCCGAGCGCAGGCCCGCCAGGTTGTGCTCCAGGGCCTCGAGGCTCTTTTGCATGTGGCTTCGGGTTTCTGCGTACAGCTCCTTCAGGGTCATGGCGCCTCCTTTCTAGGCGTGGATGAGGGTGCCCACCTTTTCCCCTTGGATAATACCCACCAGGGCGCCTGGCTTGAAGATGTCAAAAACCACGATGGGAAGCCCCGCCTCCATGCACAGGGTGATGGCGGTGGTGTCCATCACCTGGAGGCCGCGGTTTAGGACCTCTAGGTAGGTGAGCTCGTCAAAGCGCACGGCGTTCGGGTTCTTGCGGGGGTCATCGGAGTAGACCCCGTCCACCTTGTTTTTGGCCATGAGGACCACCTCGGCCCCCACCTCCAAGGCCCTTAGGGCGGCAGCGGTGTCGGTGGAGAAGAAGGGGTTCCCCGTGCCGCCCCCGAAGATGACGATGCGCTCTTTCTCCAGGTGCCTTAGGGCGCGGCGGCGGATATAGGGCTCCGCCACCTGGGTGATGGTGAGGGCGGTCTGGACCCGGGTGGGGATGCCCAAGGCCTCCAGGGCGTCCTGGAGGGCCAAGGCGTTCATGATGGTGGCCAGCATGCCGATGTAGTCGGCGGTGGCCCGGTCCATCCCCACCCCCTGGCGCGCCCCGCGCCAGAGGTTTCCCGCCCCAATCACGATGGCGAGCTGCACCCCGGTTTCGTAGGCGGCCTTGATCTCCCGGGCTAAGGCCTTGGTGGCCTCGGGTTCTATACCGAAGCCGTTGGAGGTTAAGAACTCGCCGGAAAGCTTGAGGAGGACGCGCTTGTACTTCATGGCTTTAGGAAAAACCGGGGCCCTTCTAGGCGGGGCCCCGGTTTGGCCGCATGGCTTACGCCCCCAGTTCCAGGCGGCAGAAGCGCCGCACCACGATGTTCTCCCCGGTCTTGGCGATGGCCTCTTGGATGAGCTCCTTCACCTTGACCTTTTCGTCCTTGACGAAGGGCTGCTCCAGGAGGACCACTTCCTCCAGGTACTTTTTCAGGCGGCCTTCGGCGATCTTCTCGGCGATCTGCTGGGGCTTGCCCTCGTTCAGGGCGGCTTGGATGTAGATCTGCCGCTCCTTCTCCAGCTCCTCGGCGGGGATCTCCGCGGCGGAGATGTAGCGGGGGTTCATCATGGCGATGTGCATGGCCAAATCCTTGGCCAAGGCCTGGAAGAGCTCGTTGCGGGCCACGAAGTCGGTTTCGCAGTTGAGCTCCACCAACACCCCCACCCGCTGGTTGTGGTGGATGTAGTGGCCGATGATCCCCTCGCGGGCCTCCCGTTCCGCCTTCTTGGCGGCCTTCATAGCCCCCCGTTCCCGGAGGAGCTGCACCGCCTTTTCCTCGTTCCAGCCGGCGTCCTCGAGGGCCTTCTTCACGTCCATCATCCCGGCCCCCGTGGCCTCGCGTAGCTTCTTGATGAGTTCCATCTGGCTCATGCTTCCACCTCGTCCTCGCCGCCGAAGTCCTCGGTGGCCATCTGGGCCTGGCGCTCCGCCTCCTCCACCAGGGCGTAGGAGGGGGAGGGCTCCACCACCCCGCCCCGGGCCTCAATGATCAGGTCCGCCGCCCGGGAGAGGATGAGCTGGATGGAGCGGATGGCGTCGTCGTTGCCGGGGATGATGTAGTCCACCAGGTCGGGGTCGGAGTCCGTGTCCGCTAGGGCGATGACGGGGATGAAGAGCTTCCTGGCCTCCCGCACGGCGATGGCTTCCTTGGTGGGGTCCACCACGAAGATGGCGTCGGGCAGGCGCTTGAGCCGGCGGAAGCCCGAGAGGTACTTCTGGAGGCGTTCCAGTTCGTGCTTGAGGCGCACCTGCTCCTTCTTGGGGCGGTCCTGAATGGCCTCGGAGGCGAAGAGGGCTTCCAGCTCTTCCAGGCGGTTCACCCGCTGGGCGATGGTCCTGAAGTTGGTGAGCATCCCGCCCAGCCAGCGCTGGTTCACGTAGGGCATCCCCGCCCGGTCCGCCTCCATGCGCACGATGTCCTGGGCCTGCTTCTTGGTGCCCACGAAGAGCACCGTGCCGCCCCGCATGGCCAGGTCCTCGAGGAAGCGGAAGGTGCGCTCCAGCTCCACCATGGTCTTTTGCAGGTCAATGATGTGGATGCCGTTGCGCTCCGCATAGATGTAGCGGGCGAACTTGGGGTTCCAACGCTTGCGCTCGTGGCCGAAGTGCACCCCGGCTTCCAAGAGTTCCTTCACGCTGATGTTTACAGGCATATTCCTCCCGTTCGGGGAAGGTTGGGCTTGGCGTTTCCCGTGCGCCGGCCTCGTTCCCGCAGGACCTTCCCCTGCCTGGCGGGCTGGTCCGGCACACCTCTCCGATTATAGGGGGCCTTTCCCCTTTGCGTAAGCCCCCCCTTTGGGCTATACTCCCTAGGGCGCGGGGCGGTAGCTCAGAGGGAGAGCACCCGCCTTGCAAGCGGGAGGTCAGGGGTTCAAATCCCCTCCGCTCCACCAAGTCCAGGACGCAAAGCTTCACCCCCCGGTAGCGTGGCCGGGGGGTGCTTTGGTTGGGCAGAAGACCCTATGTGCCAGGTGGTGCGAAACACCGATTTGCTTTGTAAGCAGGCTTCTCTAGAGCCTTCTTTGTCCGAAGGCGGTAGGATCTTAGGGGGACGGATTGGGAACCCGGGAGGCACTATAACTCCCCGTAAAAAGAGACGCCCAGGTCCCAACCCCCGCCTTCATGTTAGCATAAATCTAAGTTACCACCTATCCCCGGATTGGAAACCATAGCGGCGGATATGCTTTCGTGCACCAAAACGGCCTCCTGCACTCTAGACGATGCCCCCAAGCCAAGACGCCTCCATCCGCCACCTCACCCTGGCCGCCATGGAACGGGGAGGCAAGCAGAACCAAGCCCTGGGCCTCGCCCGAGACCTGACCACCGGGGCTTCATCCCCAGGGAGCGGATCCCCTTCCACGGCCTGAAGCTCTACCTCCTGGTGGACCACGGGAAGTCCATCCACGAGGTGAACCTGACCCCGGAAAGCCTTCATGACTTAACCCTTTCCCCTGGACCTTCCCGAGGGGGTTGGGCTCTACCTGGACCGGGGGTACGAGCGCCGTCTCCATGAGGACCCCTGCAGGGAAGTTCCAGGGGATAATTCCCATGGGGATCCGAAGGGGGAAGAGTGGGTGCGATGTGCCTACCTGGCCATGGTGGGGCGGCGGGTGGTGGAAGCGGTGGGGAGCGCCCTCCACGCCTCCTTTCCCAGGCGGATTCGTGCCCTGACCCAGGAGGGCTTCGTCATGGCGGTGTGCTCCTTTGTCCTGGCTCACAATCTTGGCCTCATGGTGCAGGAAATGCTTGGGTGAGCATTACCGACACCTGGGCCAAGGGAGGGACTCCAAAGCATTGCTTCGGGGCACCTGTGCAGGTTTTTTCGTGGCCCCATAGGGGGTATACGTGCTGTGGTCTCAATCTAAGCAGGCCCCCACCCTGGCGATCCTGAGCTTCCATCACTTAGTCCTGTAGGGGCTTGACCAAGGGAAAACTAAAGAGGGGGTTGGGTAAGGTATGCGAATGCCCCCCTCCTTTAGACCACCACCTGGGCCCCCACGGTCTTCCGGCCCCTCAGAAAACCCGCGCGCACCAACCTGGCCCTCTTCCTCTCCGCTCCCCACCTCGCCCAAGGAAGCCTATTCCCCCTTTCCTTGCCCGAACCGAGTTAGGGGTCCAGGCCCTGGGGTATGTCCCCCTCTTCCTCCTGGACCGGGGCTTTGACCGGGTTTCCCTGATGCGGCGGCTCCAGGAGTGGGGCATGGGTTTCCTCATCCGGCCCCTGCGCCACCGGGAGGTGGAGACGGGGGAGGGGGAGCGCTACCCGGAGGTGCCTAGAGCCGAGGGCAAGCGGATTCGTCCCTTTGGGCACGACGGGAGGGGGGTGGAGGTGGGGCTCTTCCTGGCCCAGGGGAAGCGGGAGCCCGGGTATCCGGCCTTTTGGGCGCCTGAGGGATGGGAGCCTGGGGGGTACCGGTTGCGGATGGGGATAGAGGAGGCTTTTCGGGACCTGAAGGGGCGGGGTTTTGGGTTGGACCGGCACGGGCTGAGGACGGAGGGGAGCCTTAGGGGATGGCTTTGGCTTTTGTTTCTGGGGATGGTGGTTTTGGTCCTTTTGGGGGCTGCTTTGCGGGGCAGAGGGTGGTGGCGCATCCTGAGGGGCAGAGCCTTTTTCGCTTGGCTCGCCTCCTTCTGGCGGAGGCTCCTCCTTCCCTGCGGGGCGTGGCGGTGCGGGTGCTTGGGGGTCTTTACCCGGCAATGGGTGCAGGGGTGGGGAAAGTGATGAGAGCTCAGGGGAGCAACCCCTTGACAGAGAAGGGGCTTCTTGTTAACGTAGAGCTTGCGCCGGTGGAACCGGCGGGGGATCTTGAAAGCGCGGGAACAGGCGTAAGCCAAATGCATCCAACGCCCTAGTGGCGTTTTTTTGTGGAGAGTTTGATCCTGGCTCAGGGTGAACGCTGGCGGCGTGCCTAA
>NZ_JAKTNT010000020.1:41292-43974 GCF_022760925.1 Thermus hydrothermalis
ACCCGCACCGCCACGCCCCGCAGGGAAGGAGGACCCTCCGCTAGAAGGAGGCGAGCCAGGCGGAAAAGGCTCTGCCCTTCAGATTGCACCACCCCCTGCCCCTTTAGGTCCCGAGAGGAAGCGTTCCCCCTCCTCCATCTCCACCTCCCGCTTGCCCCGTAGCCCCAGGAGGAAACCCATGCTCGTTCCTCCTGCCTATCCGGGTGACCCGGTCAAAGCCCCGGTCCAGGTGAGGAAAAGGGGGACATACCCCAGGGCCTGGACCCCTAACTCGGTTCGGGCAGGGAGTGAGGAGGAGGGCTTTCTAAGGGGGCTTTACGGCAAAGCCTAGCAGTTTTCCAGAAAAACTACCCCCCTCTTTCGCGAGGGGGGAAGTTGTTGTTTTAGCGTTGGTGGGCGGCGTAGGACTTGAACCTACGACCTCTCGCGTGTGAGGCGAGCGCTCTTCCGCTGAGCTAGCCGCCCTCAGCCTTTTGAAGGGTAGCACGGGTAAGGGAAGCCTGTCAAGCAAAGGGATCTTCTGAGCTCTCAGCACTCCCCCGTGCCGGTTGCCGGGAAAGACCCCCAAGCACCCGCACCGCCACACCCCGCAGGGAAGGAGGACCCTCCGCCAGAAGGAGGCGAGCCAGGTGGAAAAGGCCCTGCCCCTCAGGTTGCGCTACCACCCCCTGCCCCTTTAGGTCCTGAGAGGAAGCGTTCCCCCTCCTCCATCTCCACCTCCCGCTTGCCCCGTAGCCCCAGGAGGAAACCCATGCTCGTTCCTCCTGCCTATCCGGGAGACCCGGTCGAAGCCCCGGTCCAGGGGAGGAAAAGGGGGACATACCCCAGGGCCTGGACCCCTAACTCGGTTCGGGCAGGGAAAGGGGGAGGGGTGGGCGCGGGTTTCCTGAGGGGCCGGAAGACCGTGGGGGCCCAGGTGGTGGTCTAAAGGAGGAGGAGCGTTCGCATGCCTTTACCAACCCCTCTTTGTTTTCCCTTGGTCAAGCCCCTACAGGACTAAGTGATGGGAGCTCAGACCTTCACCTGCTTGACAAAGCGTAGAGGGGTTGATAGGATAGCTCTTGCTGCGCGGGCGAAAGCCCAAGCAGGGGGATCTTGAAAAGGGGAGAGCAGAGGTCTAAGCAGATACGCAATTAACGCCCTAGTGGCGTTTTTTGTGGAGAGTTTGATCCTGGCTCAGGGTGAACGCTGGCGGCGTGCCTAAGACATGCAAGTCGGGCGGGCCATGGGGTTTTACTCCGTGGTCAGCGGCGGACGGGTGAGTAACGCGTGGGTGACCTACCCGGAAGTGTGGGACAACCCGGGGAAACCCGGGCTAATCCCGCATGTGGTCATGTCCTGTGGGGCATGATTAAAGGGCGAGAGCCCGCTTCCGGATGGGCCCGCGTCCCATCAGCTAGTTGGTGGGGTAAAGGCCCACCAAGGCGACGACGGGTAGCCGGTCTGAGAGGACGGCCGGCCACAGGGGCACTGAGACACGGGCCCCACTCCTACGGGAGGCAGCAGTTAGGAATCTTCCGCAATGGGCGCAAGCCTGACGGAGCGACGCCGCTTGGAGGAGGAAGCCCTTCGGGGTGTAAACTCCTGAACTGGGGACGAAAGCCCTGATGAGGGGGATGACGGTACCCAGGTAATAGCGCCGGCCAACTCCGTGCCAGCAGCCGCGGTAATACGGAGGGCGCGAGCGTTACCCGGATTTACTGGGCGTAAAGGGCGTGTAGGCGGTCTGGGGCGTCCCATGTGAAAGACCACGGCTCAACCGTGGGGGAGCGTGGGATACGCTCAGGCTAGACGGCGGGAGAGGGTGGTGGAATTCCCGGAGTAGCGGTGAAATGCGCAGATACCGGGAGGAACGCCGATGGCGAAGGCAGCCACCTGGCTCGTTCGTGACGCTGAGGCGCGAAAGCGTGGGGAGCAAACCGGATTAGATACCCGGGTAGTCCACGCCCTAAACGATGCGCGCTAGGTCTCTGGGTTATCTGGGGGCCGAAGCTAACGCGTTAAGCGCGCCGCCTGGGGAGTACGGCCGCAAGGCTGAAACTCAAAGGAATTGACGGGGGCCCGCACAAGCGGTGGAGCATGTGGTTTAATTCGAAGCAACGCGAAGAACCTTACCAGGCCTTGACATGCTAGGGAACCTACCTGAAAGGGTGGGGTGCCCCGCGAGGGGAGCCCTAGCACAGGTGCTGCATGGCCGTCGTCAGCTCGTGTCGTGAGATGTTGGGTTAAGTCCCGCAACGAGCGCAACCCCTGCCGTTAGTTGCCAGCGGGTTAAGCCGGGCACTCTAACGGGACTGCCTGCGAAAGCAGGAGGAAGGCGGGGACGACGTCTGGTCAGCATGGCCCTTAAGGCCTGGGCGACACACGTGCTACAATGCCCACTACAGAGCGATGCGACCCGGTGACGGGGAGCGAATCGCGGAAAGGTGGGCGTAGTTCGGATTGGGGTCTGCAACTCGACCCCATGAAGCCGGAATCGCTAGTAATCGCGGATCAGCCATGCCGCGGTGAATACGTTCCCGGGCCTTGTACACACCGCCCGTCACGCCATGGGAGCGGGTTCTACCCGAAGTCGCCGGGAGCCTTAGGGCAGGCGCCGAGGGTAGGGCCCGTGACTGGGGCGAAGTCGTAACAAGGTAGCTGTACCGGAAGGTGCGGCTGGATCACCTCCTTTCTAAGGAG
>NZ_JAKTNT010000021.1 GCF_022760925.1 Thermus hydrothermalis
AGCATAGCGGCCACTATTTTTTCAGATCCAGGGGATAGGTAGCAACTTGGGTTTTTTTACTGACCCTGGCCAGTATCCGGGTCCCATCTACCGCTACACGATCCGCCAGGCTGAGACCAATCCCGAGGTGCCGGAGTGGGAGCGACTTGCCCAGTGTATTCACTTCAAGTTCCACACCAATGTTGATCTGGAAGGTGTGCACGACATGGGCTTTGACTTTGAGCCCGAGCAGTTGGGTCGTGCCGTGGATGTGCCCCAACGCAACCGACTAATTGCCGAGAAATACTTTGAAGACATCCTCGGCACCCGGCAGCCCGTGAAAACGATCGTCTTTGCAGCATCTATTGCCCACGCGAAGAACCTGCGCTACGCCCTCATCGAAGAGTACAACCGCCGCAACAACCTACCGCCCAACGATGCCGCCGCGGAAAAGTTCATTGTGGCGGTGCACAACCAAATGCCGGGGGCGAGAGAGCTGATCGAGGAGTTCCAGAAAATCACAACCCCCGAGGAACGCAAAGCCATCATCGACCAGGCGCACAAAGACCCCAACATGGCGCCCCGGCCCATCGTTCTTGTGGGAGTTGGCATGCTGGACACCGGCATAGACGCCCCGGATGTGGAAGTCCTCCTCATGGCACGGCCTACGAAATCTAAGGTGCTCTATGTCCAGATGAAGGGACGGGGCACCCGAAAGTGCCGGGATACGGGCAAGGAGTTTTACAAGCTCGTGGATTTCGTGGATATCACGCGTTTGGAGCCTGTGGTGACCAACGACACCCCGGGCGTCGTGGATGAGCCGGTCGAGCAAGAAGAAGAGACCCTCGTCCAGCGCGAGCGCGCGGAAACTATCCAAGAGCAGCCTTCTGAAGAAAAGCCGCGCACGGAGCAGCAGATGGTCATTGCGGATGTGCCGGTCCGTTTGGTTTTCTCCGAGACCATCTCGCCAGCTGTTTTGGAAGAGCTGCGGCGCCAGGTCGAGGCCCAGCTTAAGGGAGGCATGGAGCGGGAAGGCATGAAGCACCGTTTCGCGCAGACACTCCTCTGTTGGCGCTACTTCAAAGGGGCTGCGCCGCCAGACCACTCGTTTCTTGCCACCATGGGCTTTGACCTATCCACCCTCCGGGATCTTTATGGCGAACCTGAGGCGACCCTCGAAGACTTCATTGCTGTTGCCATGGGTGAAGCAGACTTCGATACCCTCCGGCGTCGCCGGGAATTCGAGAAATGGGCGCTGGGAAAGAACCTGAATGCCGCCCAGCGGGAGATGGTGCTCATGGTCATGGACTTCAAACGGGCAAATCCCGCGATTACTCCGGAGCAGATCCTAAGAAGCCACCTGTTCGATCAGGTCGGCGGACTGCCCCGCATCAAGGCGCTCTTTGGCGGCCTGGCCAAGTTGCTCGCGCTGGCCGATGAAGCCATGAGTTTAGAAACCGGATCACCCTTAGAGGAGGATAACCATGGCAACGACGCCTGATTTTAACCAGTTTGGCGAAGAGCTTTGGGAGATCGCCAACGTCTTTCGGGACGATGCGCTCCATGCCACGGAGCGGTTAGAGACCTTTAGCCTCTTTCTCTTTCTCAAGCTCTGGGACGAGATGGCCCTGGAACAAGAGGAAGCCCTTGGTAGGCCGCTCAAGGACGAAGAGCTGGCTATCCCAAACAAGTATCGCTTCCACAAGTGGGCAGGCGATCCCGACGGCTACGCCAAACAGAACGGCTACGAGGATAGCGTGGACTTCTGTCGGCGTATGTTCGATGACCTTGCCACCCGAAAAGTTGTAGACCAGTACGGCAAGGATATTACCTTCGATGTTCGCCGCCTCTTTGGGGGGACTGTGTTCCGGTTGCGCTACACCACCACTATCCGGGCACTCGTGTACAAGCTCAACGAGTTGAACTTGCGCGAAATCATGATGCGCGGAGTTGGCGAGTCCGGTGAACGGTTCGATATTTTCGGCCGCGCCTATGAGTACCTCCTTCAGCAATTCGGGCAAAACAAAGAGTTTGCCGAGTACTTCACCCCGCGCCACATCGTGGATCGCATGGTGCAAATCATTGACCCGGAGATTGGCGAAACCATTTACGACCCGGCCTGCGGCACCGGCGGCTTCATCGTCCGGGCCTTCGAGTGGGTCAAAGGGAAAATTAACCGCAAGAACATTTCCGCAACCGAAAAGGAGCGGCTCCTACGCAGTTTGAAGGAAAAGCACCTCATCGGCGTGGAGCATGTGCCGCTGGTCTTCAAGCTTGCCCTCATGAACATGATCCTGCACAAAGACGGCTCGAGCCAGCTTCAAAACGACGACAGCCTTTCCAACAAGGCGCAAGACATTCACAAAAACAAGTACGATGTGATCCTCGCCAATCCGCCCTTTGGTCCCACCAAACAGGAGCGGCTGGCACAGTTCGAGTATCACATCAAGCTCTACGAAGCGCTCTTCCTCCAGCACATGATGAACGCCTTGCGGCCTGGCGGGCGGGCGGCGGTCGTGCTCAAGGAAGGGCTTCTTTTCGACTCCAAGAAGATGCTGCGTAGCATCTGCCGCAAGCTGGTGGAGCAGTTCGAGGTCCTAGCCGTCATCAGCCTCCCGAACGGGGTCTTCAACCCCTACAGCGGTGCTAAGACCAGCATCGTAGTCTTCCGCAAGCCCCTTGGCAGGGACGATGTGCACACCTCTAAGGTCTGGTTCTATCGGGTGGACAGCGACGGCCGCGACCTGGGGGCGACCCGCAGACCGCTGCCGGACTTTGCCACCGACGGTGACCTCGATCACATGGTTTCGCTTTTTCCCTACACCTGGCGGCACGAAAAAGACGGCGGTGTGCGGGCGATCCTCAAAGCCGATGACCTCAAGCAGTTTGAAAGCGAAAAATCCTGGTGGGCGACCATAGACCAGATTCGCGCCACCGACTACAACCTTACTGCTGGCCGCTACTGCCCGCACCAGGCGGAAGCCGTCGAGCACGAAAAGCCGGAAGTGCTCATCAATCGCTTGTTGGAATTGGAGGAGGAGATCACCGAAGACCTGCGCCAGCTTTTGGCGATGGTGTCCAGCACTAACCTTGAAGGAGTCTCACAAGCAAACCTAAACGGAGGTGCACTATGAGCATCACAATCGTCCGATGGACATTCGAAGGCCCTTACCCGTTAGGCGAAACCTGGCGGCTGCAAGACCGCTCGGGCGTGTATGTGATTTTAGATCTACATCCGGACGGATACTATTGCTTAGATGTGGGCGAATCTGCTCAGGTCAAGACCCGAGTGGAAACGCACGACCGCACGGATTGTTGGCGGCGCCACCGCGGGGGCGCGCTGTATGTGGCAGTCTTGTATACGCCGAATCTGCAGCAACCCGGGCGCTCCGCGATCGAGCAGGAAATCCGACGCCAATACAATCCACCCTGCGGTGAACGATGACAGTCTGCAGCGCACCACACGGTACCAAGCTCCTCTGTGAGGGCGGTGAAGCCAGATTGCTCAAGCCGGTAGAAACACAGCAATTCCTCGACAAGGCCAACAACGTTCTCGGATGGGAGAGTCAGCGATGAGCACAAGAAGAATGGTGACCGCAATCAATGGATGGATTCGCGAGCCAATCTCTAAGGTGGCTGAAGTCAACCCTGTTACTGCGCTCCCTGGTCCAGAGCTCGATGATCTGGCCGTACCGTTTTATAACATGGCAGCAATTGATGAGTACAGTGGCAAGCTTCGAGACGCCGCTATCGTACATCTGAGAGACTGCCGCACGGGCAAGACAAAATTCCAGAATGGTGATGTTCTCTTTGCGAAGATAACGCCCTGCGTACAGAATCGCAAATCTGCCCTAGTAAATGGCCTTCCTGGAAACTTTGCATGCGGTTCATCGGAGTTTTATGTTTTACGGCCTGGCAAGCGTGTCAGGCCAGAGTACCTGTTTTACTTCATCCGGCAAGATCGAGTGATCCACGCCGCCGTGGAAAGCTTTACCGGTACGTCTGGACGCCAAAGGGTTCCAAGAACTTTTTGGGATCGTCTCGAAGTCCCCCTCCCCCCGCTCCCCGTCCAGGAGCGGATCGTGGAGATCCTGCAGAAGGCCGACGAGATTCGGCGCAAGCGCAAAGAGGCGCTGGAACTGGCGGACAAGATACTGACAGCGCTGTTTCTGGAGATGTTCGGCGACCCAGCAACGAATCCGAAGGGGTGGCAAACCGTTCAGTTTGGGGATTGTCTGCTCGATGTCACACGAGAATGCAACAAGGTGCAGCAACACGAATACAGGAACAATACATCCGGAGCATGTCCAGTTATTGACCAAGGAGAGGACTTTATTGGTGGCTATATTGATGACAGAAAACTGCTCTATCAAGGAACCCTACCCGTCATCTTGTTTGGCGATCATACACGCCGATTCAAGTTTGTAGATTTTCCATTTGTACTGGGCGCTGATGGAACAAAGGTTCTTTGCGCTAAAGCAGGATATGAGCCTGAATACATCTATTGGCATCTTCGATTAGCCCGGTTGCCTGATCGTGGATATGAACGACATTTCAAATTCGTCCGTGAACTGCGCTTTATGGCTGCACCCCTAACTGCTCAAAAATACTTTGCGCGTATTGTGCAACAATATACCGAGCAACGAGTTCGGTTAAGCGATGGTTCGGCAGATGCCGAAGCAACTTTTCGATCACTCCTCTCCCGCGCTTTCACCGGCGAGCTGACTGCCAAATGGGAGGTGGCCAATGCGGAGTGGATCGCCAAGCAGCAGGTGCTTTATGAGCGGCTCCCCAGGCTGGTGACCCTGGCGCTCGTTGCTGAGGAGGCCAGGAGCGCGCGCCGCTCAGCTGAGGTGCTGGTGACCGCACTGATGAAGTACCTTTTCCTCCTCCAGATGGAAGGCTCCAGCACTCGCAGACGTTTTTACCATTTCGTCCCCTACGACTATGGCCCCTTCGCCAAGGAGCTCTACACCGACCTCCAAAAACTGCAAGACGAGGGGCTGGTACGTGTGGAAAGCAATCCCGAGGAAGAGAAGACCAAGATAACCTTGACTGATCCGGCAAGGATTGACGAGGAGCTTGCCGAGCTCCCCGACGACCTGAAGCAAGACGTTGCGACCATTGTGAAAACCTACGGCGACCTCGACCACAACAATCTTCTCAAAATTGTTTACGAGAAGTATCCCGCTTACGCCCGCAAAAGCCGACTGCGTCGCAAGCAGGGCGAAGGGCAATGAAATCCACTCTCGAGAACTTCTGGACCAGGCAATAGCAGCCATGATTGCCGCTTATTGATGTGGACAACAGCCCGAATCCCGCTACCGCACCAAATGCTTTGCCATCCTCGCACTCAATGCAGAGGAACTCCTCTCCTGCTCAAAGCCAAGTGGCTGGCGATGCATCGCAACCGTCTGAGTAGCCGCGATGTGGGTCGTGTCAGGAGTTATGTTTAAGGGTCTGGCAAGATTCGGCAATACGGTAGGACGTAAGAGGGGCATACCGGTCCCGAAGCATCCTCTCCAACACCTCCCGCGCCTCGCCAAAACCCTTAAGCCTACGCTCCGCCCCCCTCCCCTCTTGACGCTGCCCCTCCAAGCACAAGAGCCCGAACACCGCTTCCGGCCGGGGAAAGTTGTGGCACCGCACTTTCGTACCTCACCTCACCTCGCGAATAAACCGCTCCATCAGATTCGTGCTCCGCAAATACGGCTAGAGCACCGCCAGATAGTCGTAAAAGCGCAATAGCGACCCAGAATTCTCCCACCAGGCCGCTACCAAACCAGGGTACTTGGACCCTCACTGCTCCTTGAACTTCTCCAACGCCGCCAGTGCCTCCCTCCGGCCCCCCGCCATGTAAACCCCCGTCAGGTCCTGCACCAAGGAAGCACGGTCCTGCCACCGCACCTGCCCTAGGCTCTCCCTCACCGGGTGCGCCACGCACCGCTGCCACCCCGCCTGGGGGTACACCCGCGGGATGGCCTCCTCAAGATGTTTGTTCATCGGGCAAAGTAACTATCCCCGGTAAGCCATTGGTGACGAAGAGCAAAACCCGCCACAGGCCCCTCTCCCCCAGCTCCCGCAAGTCCCCTCCCAGAGGGAAACGCTCTCTGTGGGCAAAAGCCAGAAGCCCTGGAGCTGCCGCTCCCTTGAAGGGGTGACTCCCAGGGCTATGTACACCGCCTCCTGCTCCACCCGAAGCCCCTCCCTCAGGACCTTTGAGAAGAGGCCATCCAGACAAAGGGAGGCCGTCTCCTTCGGTAAGAGCCTCCCACGGAAGGCTTCCGCCTTCACCAACACCCCGTCTGTGATGGCGCTGATGATCTCAGGGACACCCTTTCCCTCCCGATCCTTTTCAGGATTCTCATGAAGGAGGAGCGGGTGCCCAGGGTACTCGACAAATGGGGTATGGGGCGGCAGTTTCTGGCCAAAACGCCCTAGTGTGCCTGGACATGTTGGTCCCACCATGGATCGTTCCGGAAACGAGGGGTGCCTGAGGGTGGTTGGGGGTAAGTCCCCCACTTATGTTTGAAACCAGGGGGCGTGCCCCGCAAAACCCTAACCACATCGCAGTAGTGGTCCGTTCTGGGTAAGCCACCGGCGCCTAAAAAATAGGTAGCTCCTAGGGCTACCCTCTGCTCCCCTCTACGCCCAAAACTGGGCGGGTGGCAATGCGCCCTCAAGCCGTCCTAGACTTTTCCCAAGGAGGCATCTTATGAAACGCTTTGACCTAGACCCGCTCCGCCTCACCCTCTTCGGCGGATGGGGGGAGATCGGGGGCAACCAGATCCTGTTGGAGGCGGCGGATGGGGCGGTCCTTCTGGACTTCGGCAAGCCCTTCGCCCGCTGGGGGCGGTTCTTCACCGGGTTCCTCCCCGAAGGCGGCTCCTGAGGTTTGGCTCGGCTCTCCAAGAAAGGATCAAACTTTCCAGGGGTCTACCACCCGCTTGGGCACACCCCGAACGTGGGCGGTGTTGCGGGTAACTGGGATGAGGCCGTGGCAGCCGGCATGGCGTCTAGGGGGAAAATGGACCTCCCCTCCCGTAGACCCTGGCCGGTGAGCTCCTCTAGCCTCTATCATCTCTGCGTCCAAGGGAAGAATGTGCTCGGCGGACTTGTGCATTAGGGTTTTCCGAGGGAGGACGATGCGGAACACCCTCAGGATCCGGGCCGGTTTACCGCGGACCTCCCCAATTGCCTTCTTCCAAAGGTGTGGACCCTGGATCAACCTTAAGGCTTGGGGAGCTGCCGTAAAGCCTGGATGAGCCAGGCGGTAGCCTCCCTTACCTCCTCGAGGGAAACCTCTTCCACTTTACCCTGGCGTAGGTCGGCCACAAAAGCCCTTTGCTTGCCCAAGGCGAGGGCATACAGGCCCACCTGGAGGCGATAGGCCTCGAGGTCCAGAGCCAGGTCCGTCTTGTAATCCAAAACCCAATCAGGACCCACCCGGTCGGCCCTACCCTCGAGGGCCACCGTTTCCCCCTCCTCCAGCTCCAAGTAATAGACCACGGGCACTTCCTTCTCCCCCCTGCGATAGGGGGCGAAGGCCTCGTGGATGAGGAAGGTGTGCGCCAAGGAGAGGGCCTCCTCCCACTCTTCCTCTTCGGCCTCAGGGTAATGGCTTTCCAAAAACGCCCGCCCACCCTCATTCAGCGCATCTTCCTGGTCAAACTTCTCCAGCAGGGCGTGCACCATGGTGCCCACCAGAGGCCCGCCTGCCCCTTCTTCATCGTCTGCCTCCAAGAGTGGGGGAAGGTCCCCTTCCGGGGGTCCTCCCCAAAGCCGCCTTCGGGCTGCCTCCAGGTCCTTGGCCGCCAGGGCGAGGAGGGAGATGGGGAGGGATTCCAAGGGAAGGCGGGAAAGGGGCTCGAGACAAAAATTTCCTTCCGTCCCCGGGGCTTTGGCCTCCGGCTCCTGTTTCCCCAGGGGAGCTGCCGTTTCCTTGGACTCCTCCAAGGGCCTGGCCCCAGCCCTTTCCAGGGCTTCCTTAAGCTCCGCATTGGCCTCTCCTCCCAAGAGGCAGTAAAGCCGCTCCGCTGCCCGGGTGGCGGCTACGTAGAGGAGGCGGCGGCGCTCCGCCTCTTCCTCTTGTTCCAAGCACGCCTTGGCCAAATGGAAGAGGCTTCCGGGGTTGCCATCCCTGTCCAAGACGGGAGGAAAAAGGGCGAGCCCCGGGCGGAAGAAGGCCCGCGTCTTCCAGGGAGCGTTTCCCTTCCAGTTTCCCACTTCCAAAAGGAACACCACGGGCCACTCCAGCCCCTTGGCGGAGTGGGCGGTGATGAGGGTGACGGCGTTGCCCGCCTCCATGGGGGGACGGGGCACCTGCACTCCTTCTCGGCGCAAGAGTCGGAGCTTGCGCACCACCAGGAAAGGGTCCTCGTCCCCCCGCTCCAGTTGGCGCACCAGCGCCAACACGCCTTCCCAGTCCTTCACCCGCCGGGGTCCCCGGGGCAGGGCCGAGAGTACCCCCGTGTAACCCGTGGCCATGTCCAGCCTCTGGAGAAGGTGGCTCGGGGGCTCCCAAGACTTGCGCTTGCGGAGGTCCTCCAGGACCACCTTTACCCCTTGGGGGATCACCTCCCAGAGGCTTTTTCCCCTCTTTTCGGCGAGCTGGCGAAGCTCGGGGTCCGAGAGAGCGAAAAAGGGGGCGCGCAGAAGGCCCACCAGGGCCTCCTCGTCCTCGGGGTCCGCCAGGAAGCGGAGGGCGAGGAAGGCGTCCTCAAACTCCCGCGTTTCCAAGAGGTTTCCCCCCTTTGCTTCCACGGCTGGGATCCCTGCCTCATGGAGCGCCTCCGCGGCCTTGGCGAGGAGGTTCCATTTGGGAGCGATCACCGCCACGTCCCCATACCTAAGGCCCCTCTCCCCGTTTCCATCCCGCACGCGAAAGCCTTGGGCGACGAGCCTTTGCACCTCGCGGGCGATGAGCCGGAAGGCTTCCTCCCCTGGGGTGGCGTAAAGCACCGCAGGGCCGGGATTCAAGGGGTCCCTTACCGCCTGGACGGGCAGGTAGGTTTCGGCGAGAAGTTCGCCGAAAAAGGCGTTGTGGAACTGGGCCAGCTCCCGATGGTACCGATAGGACTCCGGGAGGATCCGCACACGCTCGCCCATCTCTTCGAGAAGCCCCTGGAACACCTTGGGATCGGCCCGACGGAAGCCATAGATGGACTGGTTGGGGTCTCCGGCTACGGTCCAGGCGTCTAGGTTGGGGAAGAGCTTTCGGAGAAGCTCTTCCTGAACAGGGTTGGTATCCTGAAACTCGTCCACCAAGAGGTGGTGGAAGCGCTCCTGGTAGTAATGCCGTACTGCCTCGTGCTCAAGGGCGCGCAGGGCGTGGACCTCGAGGTCCGCATACCCCAGGCGGCGGGCCTTGCGGTTCCGCTCCTCCACCTTCGCCCAGACGGTGTCAAAGAGCCTCAAGAGGAGGGACCAGGCGTTCGGCGGGAGCTTGGCAGGCGTTTCCGAATCCGAAGAAGAGAAGGTGTCCTTCCCCCTTTTAACAAGCGTCTTTAGCTCGTTTAACGCCTTTTGCAGGGAAGGGGACTGGGGTTGCCCCTTTCCAGTCTGCGGTCGCATGTCTTCTACCAGGGAGGCGAGTTCCCTCCAGGCTGAAGGGCCTTCCTTCAAGATTTCCCTCACCCTTTCTAGGGCCTCCTGGAGTGATGCCAAGCCGTCTGCGCTTTCTGGGGTTGCCATTTCCTTTTCCAGTTGGATCAGGGCGTACTCCACCCTCCTGGCGAAGGAGGACCAGGCTTGGGCAGCGAGCCTCTCTCGCAAGCTCACGGGGTCCTCCTCCAGGAGCTTCCGGGCTGCGAGGGGATCTTGCAGGGCACGCTCTAGGGTGTCCAGGAGCCCTTCGTAGCCCACCGCTTCCACTAGGGGGGCGTAGCCTTCATCCTCCAGGGCCTCCTGGAGGGTCACCTCCACCCACGCTGCCCGGAGGAGGGTGGCCTCGAGGTCGTCCAGAACCTGGAAGTCCGCAGGCACTTCCGCTTCTTCCGGGAACTCCCGGCTGATGCGGGCGGCTAGGCTGTGGATGGTGCCGATGGGAGCGGCTTCCAATTCGGCCACGAGGTGATCCGGATGGGGCAGCTGCCCCAAGCGCTCCCTGAGGCGGTTGCGGAACTCCAGGGCGGCCCGATCGGTAAAGGTCACTGCGACGATCTCAATGGGCCTAAGCCCAGTATTCAAGAGCTCCAGGTACCGCTCCACAAGCTGGTGGGTTTTGCCCGTGCCCGCTCCCGCCCGGTAGGCCAGCCCTCGCACCTTGGACGCCGTGTTCATGCCCTAACCTCCTTTCGGCAAACCGATTTAGCCCAGCACCCCCGGCAGACCTGCGTCATCTCCCCGGGGGCAGCGGGGAAGGTGCCCTTCTCCAGGAGGGTTCCCGCCCGTGCGAGTAGGTCGCTTAAGACCTCTTCCCTGTTTGGGGGATAACCCTTGCCTGTTCTTGGAGAATGGATTAGTTTCCCATCCAGCAGGCCATAGTAAATCCCCTGCCCCCGTCCCTCGTTCACCAACCTGAGGTAGAGGGGGATCTGCAAGTCCATGCGAAGGCCATTCCCCAGGGGCACTTCCTTCACGCCATGGCTCGTCCGTTTGTAGTCCACCAGAAAGGTGGAGCCACTCCGGTTGTCCCAGCGGTCAATGCGGCCCGTTATCACAATGTCCTTCAATTCGGGAGTAGACCCCTTTACTTCTCTTTCCACCGCTTGCACCTCAGCATCGTCTTTGAGGAAATTGGGCTTCTGCAGGGCCAAGGCTAAGGCCAGTAAGAGGTGGGATCTGCGGTGGGGCCAGTCCCGGCACCGGAGAAAGTGGGCCTCGCTGCGCCATTGGGTTTCCACTTCCGCAAAGGCCTTCTCGAGCCCGCCTTCTTGTAAGGCCCAGGAGCGGATTTCAGCGCCTCGGGTTTTCCCTGCGGCCTTGGCTTGCCAAAAGAGCGTTGCCAGGACTGCATGAAGGAACTCACCCTCCTTTCCCAACTCCCCGTCCTCGGCCTCTTCGGCCCCTTGAGGACGGAGGACGTAGCGCAGGAAGAAGCGGAAGGGGCAGAGGAGGAGTTCCTCCAAGGCGTTGACGGAAAGCTTGGGAGGATGGAAGGGCGCTCCCGCCTGGCCGTTGTAGGGCGTAGCCTTACTCCCTTGCCGTTCCCTTTCTGCGGCCAAGGCTCGTTTCATTTGCTCCGCGAGCGGGTCCCCTTCCCAGCGGCCCAGGCGCCTCGCCTCCACACGGCTACCGAGGAGGCGCTCCTTTGGGGGCTCGGGTTCCAGGCCAAGTCGGGCTAGGTAGGGACTGGGAGGCACAGGGTCTTGGCCCACCACCTCGGGGTAGGCCAGGACCACCTGGCCCCCCTCCTCCACGCTCCCCAGAAGGGCGGCAAACACCAAGGCCTCTCGGGTAGCCTCCTCCCAGGGCTCCTCCAAGGAGAGGCCAAGATCGCGAAGGCGTTGGCGTTCGGGGAAGCCCAGAAGGGGGTCTTCCGTGACCGGGGCGGGGGCGAGGCCTTCGGCCATGCCTAGGACGAAGAGGTAGCGGTAGCTTCCCCCGTAACGGGCGAGCGGGGTGTTGAGCTCGAGGCCCCGATACCCCGGCTGGGTCGGTACGGTGAGGTGAAAGAGGAGCTCGGATAGCCCCGAGAAAAATCCCTCCTTTTCCTCTTCCGTTAGCTCGGGAAGCCCCCTGAGGACCGCCTCCAAGGCAGCTCGCTCCCGGGGCCAACTACGGAGGCGTCCTCTTAGGGGGCTTAGGAAGCCTCTGAGTGCCTGGACCAACTCCCTCCCCTTCGCCATGCGGGATATTTCGCAAAGGGCTTCGGGAAGCCCGAGGCCTTTCCACGCCACCTCCCCTTGGGGTCTAAGGGTGCGGGCCTGCCGCAGGTCCAGGCTTCTTTCCAGGGGAAAAAGGGGGTGGAAGAGGAGGCGGAGGGTGGCCTCGTAAGGGAAGCCGGAAAGGGCTTGGGAGAGGAGGGCGAGGAGGCTTCCTACCCGTGTTTCCCCCACGGGGATGCGGTAGAGGAGGCGGAGGGGGATTCCCTGCTCCAAGACCACCACTGCCGCTAGGGGGCCGTAGAGGCGGTCGTCCCGGACCACTAGGGCGATCCGCTCTGCTGGGACTCCTTGCGCCAGGAGGTTCTTGATCCGGGCCAGGATGTAGCGCACCTCCTGCTCCCTATCGGGGAAGCGGAGGGCTTGGACCTGGACCCCTGGAGGAACCTCCCGCTTCGCCTCTAGGAAAGCTTGGGCCAAGGGGGAAAGGGGGGCCTCCACCACCTCGAGGCCCCCCTTCTCCAACAGCTCCTTCGCCTGTTGGTTGGCCTCGCCCATGGGGCCTGAGGGTAGGGGGAGGGTTACCGTGCTCCCCGGGGCCGCTACCCTCTGGAGGAAGAACCGCTCCCCAGCCCCGAGGTAGGGGTAGCCCTCCACCCGAAGGAACTGCTTGGCCTTGCCCACCACCTGCCCTGCCCGCACCAGGAGGGAGGCCGGGTCTACAAAGCCCTTTTTCTCCAGGAGCTCCAGGTACGCCAAGGCCACACGCACCACCCGCTCGGCCCGCTTATCCGGACCGCTTTCCCCTAGCTTCCTCAGGGCTTGCTCTAGGACTTCCCTGTCCCCAGCCCGAAGGAGGGCCCGCAGGGCGGGAGAGATGGCGGCCGCAAACCCCTCGGGGTCGGAAGGCCCCACGGTTTCCCGCACCGCCTGCACCAGGAGACGACGGGCGCGAAAGGGCGAGGCCACCTCTACCCCCTGGGCCAAGAGCAGGCTTCGGGCGAGGTCCTCCAGACTGAGGCGGCGGACTTTTAGCCTCCGGGCCACCGCCCGGTTGGGCGTGATGAGGAGGGGGCGCATTCCTCCCCTCCTAAAGGGGTCTAGACCCCTTAATGCGGCCCCGGGCGTCGTAGTGGTAGACCCGCTGTCCCCGACGGACCATGACCGTGTCCGCTGTCCAGCCCAGGACCTCGTCCTGGCTTGAGATGCTGATGTGGCCGATGATCCGTCCCCGCTCGTCAAACACGTCCAAGATGTTTCCCCGCCTGCGCACGGATGCGATTTTCATAGCTACCTCTCCCTTTCTTGACTCAATTCTAGTGTAACGGTGCGAAAGACGTCAGCGCCAAAGACAAACCGCCCCTTCCCAAAATCCCCTCCGAGGATGAGAATGTCGTAGGAGCCATCTTCTACCTGGAGGCGGCGAAAACGCCGCAGGTCCCGGCTCACCAGGAGCTCATTTCGGCCGGATACGAAGACATACGTGCCGTCTCCGTAGGCGACCCCGAACAGGTCCCACTCCGGGTTAAGGTGGAGGGTTTCCCACTTCAGGCCATCCCTGGAGCGCATGAGTACCCCGGCGTTGCCCACGGCCAGGAAGCCCACCTCCGTGTAGATCACGGCATACATGCGGGCCGGGGCGCGCACCTCCCGCCACGCCTCCCCATCCGGGGACACCAGGAGGCGGTAGGGGGTCACCGCCACGAAGACTCCCTGGCCGAAGGCTACGTCTTCCACGCTTCCTCCAGCCTCGTCCACCGTGTGCACCCGGACTTCTACCTCAGGCGCGTGAGCGCAGGCGGCAAGGAGGAGGCCCACCAGGGCCCAACCCCTAGTCCACCGCACGAAGGAGGAGCTCCTCGGCGAAGCCCGCATAGGTGCGCACCACATCTGGGTCCCTGAACCACTTCTGGCGCTTCGCCTCCCGCCAGAGGCGGAAGTTGTACGCGCCCGCTTCCCCTTGCATCGGGAGAGGGAGGCCTGGGAGAAGGGGTGGTAAACCGCGGTCCAGAAAGCCGTAGCCCCGCTCCCAGAGTTTGTACCAAAGGTGCCGCCACAAGTGCCGCGTATACCAGTCCCACTTTGCCAGGGTCTTCCTGTCCCCTAGGAATACGAAGCCCTCCTCCACCGCCAGGTACCCCTGGTATTCCGCGGGCTCTCCCTGGATCAGGCGTTGCACCCACCGGGCTTCCTGCCCCTGGAACCGGCGGTAGGCCACCCAGTTGGCCAGGCTTTCCTCAACAATGCGGCCCCATAGCTCCCCGTAGGGGGTCGGTCCCGTGTCCATGAGGGCGTGGCCCAGCTCGTGGTAGTAGACCTTGTCCAGGACCAGGTTGGGGTTCACCCCTTCCCGCCCCGCCCAGGAGAGGATGCGTTCCGGGCAGAGGAAGATGGCGGGGCCGTTATGGCGGCGGAGGACTTCTTCTTCCGGGTCCCCTTCCGCCAACCGGAGGAGCTCTTGCTTTTGCGCCCCATCCAGTTGGGCCACGTAGAGGCCCACCGCCACCACTTCCTGGTAACTGTCCCACGGCGCTACGTCTAGGCCCTGTAGGGGTTCGCCCTCGTCCTCCTCCCTCCGCCTGCGCCTCTCCTCTGCCCAGCGGCGGACCGCTTCGGGGTGGAGAAAGCGCATGCGCTCAGGGGGGTTGAGGTAGTCCATCTGGCGGCGGTTGACCAGAAAGACCGGGATTTGGACCGCTTTCCTTCCCATGGGCCCGTCCATACGCCGCCAGAGGGTTTCCCTGGAGAAGTCCATCTTCCCCGCTTCCCTGGAGCCGAGGTTCGCCCGTGCGATTGGTAGAGGCTTTGCCATACCGCATCACCTCAATGGTCAAGGTAGTGGTGGCAAGGAAACGGCGCTTTTTTATCGCGAAGGGCAAGGCAAGGAAATCCCTCTGCGACGCCCCTTTCTTCCATCCCGCCTTCGCATTTGCGAACCGTGCTAAGGTGTTCCTTAGAGCATGGAAAGCCGCGGGAGAAAGCCCAACCACCTGGTCTATGAAACCCTGACCCACCTTATGCGCGAAGGGAGCCTTCCCGGCCTCGGCCCCGGGGCCAGGGCGGCCCTCATCCTCCTCTTCCTCGCTCTGGAGGCCACCTGGAAGATGGGCCTAGAGGGCAAGCGCCCGAAGGCCCCCGACCTCGCCAAGGCGGCCCGGGCCTTGCGGGACGGGAGGAGCCGGTTCGGGAAGGCCCTGCGGCAGGCGCTTGAGGAAAACCTAGAGCTCCTCCTCCCCTGGGCGCCCGAGGAGGTCCGGGACGAGCCCCCGCCCAAACGGGCCGAGGCCCTGCGCCGCCACCTGGTGAGGAGCGCCACGGGCTACCGGCCCCGGGACCTCTGGCGGGAGCTCCTCCGGGCGGTGGAGAGGGGATGGCCGGGTACTCTTGGGGCCTTTTCTTGGGTATGCGGGGACTCCCCCTGCCTTCCCCAAAATCCCGAGCTTGCCCTGGCCCTTATCCCCCTTCCCGCCATGGGGGAGGCGTTTTTCGCTACGGTGGAGAAGGGCAACTCCCTTGGGAGCCGGTCCCTCCTGGAACGGGCCACCAGCGCCCTTTTCGTCTTTGGCTTCCTGGGCTATGGGGAGGCCTTTCCCTACGAGGGGCACATCTGCGGGTTCTTCCGGCCCGCAAAGCCCCTCCACGCCCTCTGCAAGGACGGCCAAGCCTTTCTCTTTGCGGACCGTTGGGGGACCCTCCTGGAGGCCGAAAGGAAGCGCAACCTGAGCCAAGTGCGCCTGCGGGCGTACCTTGGTCCTGAAGAAGAAGTCCTCCTCCCCTCCCCAAACCTTCGGAGCCTTCTTGAGGGCTGGTACGCCTTCGCCCAATCCCTCCTGAACGCCTACCTGGCGCACGGCGGGCCCCTCTACCCGTCTAAGGACTCTTCCTCGGGATACGACTGGGACCTGGTGAAGGAGTACCATGAGGCCATCCTCCGTGGGCTGCGGGAAGGGCGGTGCCCCTTCCTGTTTGCCCCGGGGGCGGGGGTGGGGACGTGAGGCCCTTCCGCGAGCTCTTGAGGGAGGCTTTGGAGGCCCTGGCCTCCGGGGAACCCTCCCTGGGGGAAGCGTTCCGCAAGGAGGCCTTGGCCCAGGCCCGGCTCGGGCCCTCGGGGGAGGACCCCGTGGCCCGGGCCCTGGCCTTGGGGCGGCGGGCCCTCGTGGCCTTGGCCGAAGGGGACAGGAAGGGAGCCCACCGCCACCTTCAGAAGGCCGTGGAAAGCTATCCCGGCCTGGGCGGGGGGCTTGCCCTGGAGCTCCTGGTGCGGCTTGGGGAAGAGGAGGGCTTGGAGGTGGAACCCTACCGCGCCCTCAGGGAGAGGGAACACCGCGCTTGGGAAGAGGCACCCTGGGGCCTGCGTCTGCTAAAGGCGCTCAGCGAGGTGCCCGCCCCCTTCTGGCGGCCCTTCCTGGAGGACGGGGCAGGGGAGAGGCCCCGGGGGGCGGAAAGGAGGCCTCCTTCCCCCCGCCGGAGGCGGGAGCCCATCCGCCCCACCCTCCGCCTGCCGCTCCGCCACCGCCCGGAGGGGGGGGAAGGGCGGGAAGGGGCGGTGCGCTCCCTCCAGATGCTGCGGCAGATGGACTTCCTCCCCTCTACCCCTCCCCGCCCAGGTACCTGGCGCTCTGAGGGAGACACCCTGCACCTGGACGAGGGGGGCCGCCTGACCGTGCGCCTGGACCGGCTCCGGGCCTGGGGTGGGCTCCTCGCCCTCGTGGGGAGCCGGGGGAGGGTCCTCGTGCCCCTCCCCTGGGAGGAGGCTGGGCCCCGCTACCGCCTCCACATCCCCCTGCCGGGAAGGCCGGGGGAGGACCTGGAGGCCTGGGTCTGGACCTGGGAGCACCTGACGCCCGAAACCCTGGAGGCCCTCCTCGAGGACCGGAAGACCTTCTACTCCCGGGAGCTCCTCGCCGCGTGGCTCCTTGAGGCTTTCATGAGGGGCCAGGCCGACCCCGGGGAGTGGGTGAGGGTCCTATACCTCTTAGGAAACGGTGAGCCGTAGGCCTAGGTCCCGTACCCACGCCGATGGAAGAGGGCGCAAGAGAAACCTCCTCCCCAATGCGTTCCTAGCCGCCGACGCGGGGTGAAGGAAAGATGGGGATGCGTTCCTTCTGCCGCTTCCCGCAAGCGGGCCTACTGGCCTAGGTAGGCCTCCACCGGGCGGCGCGACGACCAAGCCGGGACTGCGTGGACATCGGCGGGGATAGGCCCGGGTAGGTCGCCGCTACGGCTTTAGGAGAGCGGGCCTCAAGAGCGCCCCCTGGTCTCCAAACGCGGAGGGCGCTGGGCGCACTTCCTCTCTGCTTGTGGCGCGCCCTCCTGGAACACCGGACGCAAGCGGAACCCAAGGAGGAGCCCTACGGGGAAGGGGGGTCGTGAAGTCGAAGGCTGGCTTCCTAGGTTTCACCTGAAACCGAAGGCTCGGGGTCCACGTCTTTCTCATCGAAAGCCACCAAGGCTGGTGGATTTCCCCCACCCCATACCCTTGCAGTTCAACTTTCCGGTTTATCCTTGGGATTACGCATAATATGGCCGTATGTGCACCACCCTGGATCTCCCCGACCCGCTTTACCGGCATCTCAAGCTCCGGGCCGCTAAGGAGGGCAAGACCTCAAGGAGCTGGTGGTGCGCCTCTTGGAGGAGGCCTTGAGCCGTCAGGCCCCCAAGGGTTCCCGTCCTCTTCCCCTGGTAGAGGCCAAGGGTCGCCACATCTCCGCCGTGCGGGAAGCCGATCTCTGGGAGCTTTTAGAGGGTGGATCTTCCCGACCTTAACGTCTGGTTTGCTCTCCTGGTGCCGGAGCATCCCTTTCACCCTCGAGCCCGGTCCTACTGGGAGGAAGCGGATACCGTGGGGCTGGTTCGCGTGACCGGCGGCCGCAAAACCTCACCCCCCTGGGAGAGAGCAGGTACCTGGTCTACAGCGTGGGGTACGTAGAGGGCGGCATCAAAGGCGTTGCCCCCTACGCCCGGGTTACCCTCTTCGCCTTGCGCTGAGGCCCAAGCGAAAGGAGGGGAGCTCTAAGCTCCCCTCCTTCGCTCACCCCGCTCAGTAGAGGGTGAAGTCGCAGCTCGTGGGGGCGGCGCCGGTAACCGGGCTGTTCGTCCTGGCCCGAACGCCCTTGGAGGTGGCCTGGTACCAGTACTGCCCCGCCGTGGTCCCGGCGATAACGCAGTACTCGCGGTTGTAGTCCACGCCCGTGGTGATGAAGTTCACCGTGACCGGCGGGTTGGTGGGCGGGTTGTCGATGGGAGGAACGAGGCTCCGCAAGGCGTTCAGGCTGTTGGCATACTGCCGGTTGAAGCCGTAGTACATCTCCTGGTACTTCTGGATCTCCCGCAGGTACCCCTGCACTATCGTGTCGTTGCTGGAGCGGCGGTTAGCCTCCATCCGGGGCAAGAGCGCCACGATGAGAACCAGGAGAATGCCCACCACCGCCACCAGCTCGATGAGGGTGAAGCCCGCCGTGGACTGCAAGCCTTTCGCCTTCTTCCGCATCTTCCATCCTCCTTACCGCTCTTGGCCTCCTCCCGAAGTTTCCTTCAGCGCTTCCAGGGCTTCCCGGATGCCCTCGAGGGCGCGCACGGCGCGGTATAGGAAGTAGAAGGAAAGGCCCATGACTGCCAGGCTGAGGAGGGCGGAGAGAACCTAAAGGCGTCCACCAGGTCCTAGAAGCGGCGGAACGCCTGGACCGCCAAGAGCAAGAAATCGCCGCGCTGAGGGACCAGCTCCACATCTTCTCCGACTTTGTCCACGAGGTAATCATCCAGCATCTCCTGAAGGACGCCACCCTAGGCTACGTGCGGGCCACGGGCAACCTGAGGGACATTCCCCTGCTTTCGGAAGAGGCCATCGCCATCCTGGACATGCTCGCCAGCAAGGCCCCCCCAACCACCACCCCGGACCCCAAAAAGTACGACCGGTGGTGGCACCGGTTGCTCAAGCGGAAAAAGTAGGCCTTCAAGGGGTTGGGGCGGGCGTGCGGATTGCGGAGTGCGCTCTTGCCCCCACGAACCCATCTAGCTAGCTTTCGTGGGGGCAAGATGCCGCCCCACACCACCCACGCCTCCCCCCCATCTCACGAAAGGAGGTCGCCATGAAATACATCCTCTACGGCGTGAACCCGAACACCAAAGACTTCAACCCCATCACCCATCTGGTCCTTCTGACGGAGGAAGAAGCGAGAGCCCTAACCGCAGCTGTGGAGGAGTACGACGACTTCGAAAAGCGCTTTCGCGGGCGCTTTATAGACGCCCGGAAGCTTCTCCTTGCCGTCAGGAGCATCGTCCAGGCAACCCTCAAAGCCGCCCAGAACGAACCCATCGGCCGCTTCCTCCTGACCCACCCCAACACCTACGTGGACTTGGGCGAAGGCGCCCACATCGCCTAAATAGGCCGGGTAGGGGACGCGTACCTCCGGGCCTATGTCCGGGACGAAGAAGGCAACGAGGACCGGGAGTACGGGGTAGAAGTGGTGGAAGACCTCGAGGACCCCCACGGGATCGTCCTCTACCACAGGCGGGCCCAAGACCTGGAGGGAGCCAAAGCCCTCGCCCTCGCCAAAGCTCAAGCGCTCCACGAAGCCCTCTCCCTGGAAGAGTAACCCCCTCCCACCCAAAAACCACCCCCAAACCGTACCAAATGGCCCGACATCCCCCCTAACCCCCCTCCGGCTCTCATGAAAGCCCAAAACCAAAGGCAAATCCCTAGGCTCTAGAGAGAGGGGGGAAAGGAAGACTCTACAGGGCGGGACAAGGAAAACGGGGCCCCACGGCCCCGCCCAGGAAGCTCAACTCTCCCTAGTCCCTGGCTCCCTCCTCCGCCCCGCCCTCGGAATTCCCCTCGGCTACCTCACCCGCCACGCTACCCCGCTCCTTCGCCGCCCATACCTTCCCCAAAACCAAGACGGGCCGGAGCCAAGAGGGCGGCTTCTTGCGGTGCTTCTCCCTAATGCGCTGGACATCGATATAGTCGTGCCGTCCTCCACGGGGCGGACCAGAATGGGGTGAATGAGCCCATGCTCGCGCATGGAGGCCACCAAGTCCTGGATCTGCTCGGCGTCCTCCTCAAGGCGCGGCTGGATGGAGCTGGGGCGGATGGCCTCGAGGGGAAGCTCCACAACATCTCCCGTACCGTAGATCTCCCCGCCACCCACCTCTTTCGTGCGCTCTCCTTCGCTCATGACCGCAGTATAAGAAAAGAGGGGGAACAGAGGCAAGGCAAACCTATGGAGCAAATAGAGGGCGGAAAAGCGAGCGGGAAGGGGGAGGGAGGGGGGCTGGGAAATACATACTCAGTTCGTACCATGAGTCCAAAAAATGGGGGGGTAAAATGGCAAAGAAGCTCGTCCCGAAGAGGCTTTCCTTGTGGGATCAGGGTGATCTGACCCGGCTCAAGACCCGCTCGGGGGCCGGAGCGCACAGGGACAGGAGGCGGGGAGCCCGGCGTAAGGGGGCTCTGAAGAGGGCCTTGGCCCAAGAGGCCGAATAGGGAAAGGAAGCTATCCCATGGTGTGGCCACTGGTGGAGGAAGCCATCACCCGGCTTGTGGAGTACCGCCTGAGGGACAAGGCCCGGCTACGGGCCTGCGTGGGGGTGAACGCCTACGACGTGGTAGAAGCGGACCTGACGCCGCCACGGGAGGCGGACCCGGAGGTGTGGTTCCGGGAGCGCCTGGCGGCCCAGGCGGACCACCCTTACCCCGCCTGGGTGGAGGTGCGGGGAAGGTAGAAAGGGAACGGAGGGCCCCATCCTCCTGGCGGTGGCGCATGACCGGGTGCTTCCCTTCTAGGTAGGTATCGGAAGATTTGGGGTCCTGCACCTACGGTTCCCTTCTGGCTTCATTCGTGGGGGCAAGACTGCCCCAAAGGTCCCAATGGGAAGCCGACTCCGCTTGCGTTCTCTTCCGGGTGCGGGAAGGGTGAGAGGGGGGCGGGGACGGTGCGGCGGGTCCTCAGGCCCCATTCGCCTATTGAGGATATCCTTATACCCGGTGGTCCAGGCCATCCTCCTCAGGGCGGGAAAGGGGCCATCAAGCTGGACTGCTAAAAGCGAAAAAGGGGAATCCTCGATGCCATTCAGGAGAAAGGGGAGAAGCGCCTAACTCCACCGCTTCCTCACTCATGGGGGCCAAAGAGGCCTTAGAACGCTTCCCCCTAGCGGGATGGGCAGGGGTATGGGGCGCCAAGGGGATCCTGGCCAAAGTATCCTGGATGGGCTCCGACGTGTCCGTGTACACCTTCACCTTCCCGGTCAGAAACCCTGTGGACCCCTTGACCCTACACTTCCCGGAAAACACTCTCGAGGCCCGCCGAGAAAACTCCCTCCGCAGGAACCTGCTCTGGAAGCGGTGGGCTTCTCCGACCGAACAAGCTGTGAAGCACCTATGAGAAATGAGGGTCCTTCACAAACTGGCCAAGGCCCTCCACTTGCCCGAACTGCCGGAGGCCCTCGAGGCGGGGGACCAAAGCGTAGTGGAGGAAGCGGTGGCGAGGGTGGTGGTGATGGGACTGGCGTAGCGGCGGGGTGTCTTGCCCCCACGACCCTTCCTTCACCCCAATCGTGGGGGCAAGACACCCTCCCCCAAACCCCACTGCACCGGGATCCCTAACACCTCAGCCGAGCCTTTTACTCACCGCTTGGGTCCGCGGCACGGACGGCTACATTGGAGTGGCCCCGGGTGTGGGTCAGGGAAAGCCCTGCCCAAACTTCCGCCCCTTCAGGTCCCGGAAGTTCTCCTCTATCCATCCCTCCGTCGTGCCCCAGGGGGACTCGGTCAAAGCCCCGGTTCAGGGACATAGCCCAGGGCCTGGACCTTGCGGCCCAGGCGGTGGAGGAAGGCTTCCTCCATCCGGTTCTGGATGGAGAAGGGCGCTGGTGTGCACGGGATTTTCTGAGGGGCCGGAAGACCGTGTGGACCTAGGTTGTGGGAGCCTGAAGGAGGAGGTTTGGGGTTCGCGTACCTGACCGACCTCCCGTCCTTGCTTCCCCTTGCCAAGCCCCTACAGAACAAGAGGTCAGCTCCGCCCCAGCTTGACTCCGTTGTCTAATACTTCTACGCTCAAAGTGTCATGGAGCGGAGGGTGCGTGTCAAAGCGAAGTCCAAGGGCCGGAAGCTTTTGCTGGCGCCCTTGGGGGTTTTGCGTGGTCGGCGCACCCTCCACATCCCTGTTCCTCTTGAACCCACGGACAAGGCGGAGGCGCGCCGGCGGGCCGAGGAACTGGAAGCCTTCCTCCAGGACCTCTTAGCCCGCAAAGGCCTTTCCCGGGGCGAGTTAGAAGCGGCCTGGGAAGAGGCGGGCCGCTGAGCGTCTTCCAAGAGGAGGGGCTTCTTGCCGGAGACGCCGCAAGAGCTTGTCCATGCGCCCCTTATCCTCGTGCTGGACGCCAGCGCTGCGGTGGGGGAGGTGTTGCGCAAACGGGGCGAGGCTCTCCTGACCCACAAGGACCTGGCCCTCTTCGTGGCCGAGGGGAGATCCGCCACGAGCTCGCCAAGCGTATCAGGCGCCTGGCCGAGCGAAAGGGACTGGCGGAAGGCGAGGCCGAAGCACTCCAGGAAAGGGCGCTCCGCCTTCTGAAAGCTTCCATCCGAACGGTGCCGCGCAAGGCCTACGCCCCTATGGAGAAAGAGGCCCGGCTTCGGGTTCCACGGGATCCCCAAGACTGGCCCGTGGCGGCCCTAGCCCTCTCGCTCCGTGCCGCCATATGGTCTACGGACGGGGACTTCTGCGGGAGCGACATCCCCCTTTGGCACACCGAGGTTCTGGCGGCGTGGCTCGGGGTTGACCCCCGATAAAAACGATGCGGACCGGGGAAACCCCGTCCGGTTTGGTGGAAGTGGGGGGAGTTGAACCCCCGTCCGAAGGTACCTACGGCGGGCGTCTACACGCGTAGTCCGCGTTTTGGGTGTCCTCCTGGCTTGGCCCACGGACGGGCGGCCAGGAGCAAGCCCCGTTGCGCTTCGCCGAAAGCTACGGAGCTTGGCCATCAGCTAGCCGATCTTGTGTCCCCGCGCTAGGTCCCACCGGCAGGGCGCCTAGGCAAGGTCGCGGTCATTACTTTGTGGCGCGGAGGGTGAGGCTAGCGCCCGGCCGTGGGGATGGGGAGCTGAGCTCTCATCCCTTTCCCCACCCCTGTACCCGTTGCCGGGAAAGACCCCCAAGCACCCCCACCGCCACGCCCTGCAGGGAAGGAGGACCCTCCGCCAGAAGGTGGCGGGCCAAGCGGAAAAGGCTCTGCCCCTCAGGATGCGCCACCACCCCCTGCCCCGCAAAGTGGCCCCCAAAAGGACCAAAACAGCCATCCCCAGGAACAAAAGCCAAAGCCATCCCCTAAGGCTCCCCTCCCTCCTCAGCCCGTGCCGGTCCAACCCAAACCCCCGCCCCTTCAGGTCCCGAAAAGCCTCCTCTATCCCCATCCGCAGGCGGTGTATGCCCGTGCGTTCGGGGGGGACGAACGACCTCAACAGCGTCACCTACAGCGCGGGCCGCTTCGTGGTGAGGTGGGAGGGTATCCTCGCCACCTCTCCCTAGCCGTAGCCGGGCCTACCCGTACGCCGCCGACAGCCAAGAACGCCCTGAGCCGCCCCCTTCTGTCCGAGGGGGGCGGGTCTTCTCCACGCGGTCCTTGGCCTGCTTGATCCGTTGCCCGAGTTCAGGGGAGGCCAGGTGGTCAACGACGGGTTCCCACCTAGGAGAAAAACGCCTATTACGAGCTTTGCCGGGAAAGCCCCCTCTTTTGATGGGAGGAAGGCCGGGCGTCTTAGAAAGGTCCTGGCCTGGACCCTAAACAGGCCGTAGAACGGGATCGGCCCAAAGGGAAGCCTCTGGAGAGGGAGGCTGTTGCGCGGATACTGGGGAGCCGCCCATGCCCGCGTAGGTTTCCCCCTGTAAAAGGGGAAGCCCACCAAGGCAAGATCCTGCGGTCCATCCCCTCCCCCTGCGAAATCGCCGCCCTGGGAACGCGAGCCCACCGCTACGGGCAACCGGTGGGAGATGCTCCTGCCTCGCTTTACACCCCTGGCAGGAGCCTGCCAGGTTTTGTGTTTAGGGGCCTCGCGTGGAGTGGCGGCGCTCTTCGGCGCCCACGGCGCATGGCAAGCTTTTGCCACTTTCCGACCTCCCCTCGAGGCCACCCCCTTGTAGCCCCCTCTAGCCCCTACCTCAATTGGAGCAGCTTGGATTCCTCATAGGTTCGTTACAAACTGAGGAATTCAAGGCAGGAAGAAGCGTTAGGCTCGAGGCGCAATAGGGGAGAAGGCCATGGCCCATCAGGCCAGGTAGCGCTCCTGCGGCACCGCCACCGCCATCTCGGCCATCTCTTCCCAGAGAGAGGCGAAGGGCTCCCGGGCGAAGCGCCCCACGTCCACCCGCTCCACCTGGCTCCTGTACCGCTCCCGCATCTCGGGCTTGGCCATGGCTTCCCGGTAGAGGGCGAGGCGGGCAGGGCCTTCGGGCACCACCAGGCCCCAGCGGGGAAGTTCCGCCACCAGCCCCTCCGCCATGGCCAGGCCGGCGGGGTCCAGGTCAAAGGCGAGGAGGACCTCCCCCGCATAGCCCCTTAGGGCCTCCCCCCAAGGCAGGGGGCGGGTCCGGGCGCCGTCGCCCCGGTAGAGGAGGATGTAGTCCGCCGGGTGTTCCCGCCGCTCCCTTTCCCCCAAAACCTCGAGGCCCTCCCCCCGGTAACGGAGGAAGGCCTCGAGGTTCTCCACCAACACCAGGGGAAGCCCCTCCGCCCGGGAAAGGAGGACCTCTAAGGGGAAGACGGCGTAGGCCCCTTCGGGAAAGTCCGGGGCGAGGCCCAAAGCCCTCCGCCCCTCGCCCACCCCCCGCACCGCCACCTCCACCCCGGAGGGCCGGGCGGAGCGCTTGTCGTTGCCCAAGCGCTCGTACGCCTCCCTTTTGGAAGGGGGCGGGCTCTCGCTCGCATAAGCCTCCAAAAGGGGAAGCGCTTGGGCGGTGAGCTCCCACCACCCCTCCCGGTAGCGGGCACCCCCTTCCCCCACCAGGCGGGGGAGGAGGTGGGCCAAGGCCTTGGCCTCCTCCCCGCTAAGGACGCACCGCCCTTTCTCCCGCAACCTCTTCTGGATAGCCCGCAACCTCCTCACGGAAGACCTCCCGGATCCAAAGGGTCCAGCCGTCGCTCCAGAGGTCAAAGCGAAGCCCGGGGAGCTCCTCCCGCCTCTCGTACAGGTGGAGGGCGAGGAGCGTGTGCGTGGTTTCCCCCAGGCCCCGCTCGGAGGCGAACCCGGACAGGGTGGCGTGGGGAGAGGCCAAGAACGCCTCTTCCAGCTCTCGGAGGGTTTCGGAGGCCTCTTCCCCTTCGGCGAAGACCTCCTCCGGTTCCAGGACCTCGAGGGGAGCTGGCTCCTCCGGTACCTCCCCCCACTCCCCCCGCAAGGCCCCCCATTCCTCGTCCGCCGGGAGGAGGAGGTGGGGGCGCTCAGGGGCAAAGAGGAGGGGGAGTTCCCCTTCCAGGCCTTCCTGGGCCAGGCGTTCCAGGCGCTCCCAGATCTCCCGCCGCGCCTGCATCCGGCGCACGAGCCCCTCGCCCAGGCGCTGGAAGAACCGGATCGCCTCGTCTATGCTCCTCGCCGCCCTCGCCTTCACGCTCGTTCTGAGCCTGAAGAGCGCCCTTTCCGCCCGCTCCATCTCCGCCCGCACCGCCCCCTCCGCCTCCAGGGGAAGCCCCTCGAGGAGAAGGGGCAAACGCGCTTGCAACCGAGCGCTCTTGGCCGCCAGGCTGTCCTCTTCCCCGTCCAGGCGCTCTAGCGCCCTCAGGATAAGCCCCGCCTTCTCCTGCACCTCCCCCAGCCTGGCCCAGGCTTCCGCCAGGGTGATCTTCCCGTCGGCCAGCTTGGTTTCCACGTCAAGGCGCACGAGCTGGCGCAGGCTCTCGGGGGTTCGGACCAGAAACTCGGCCAGCTCCTCCAGGGTTTGGTGGTGGCGTTGCAAGTAGGCCAGGGCGTTGTTGAGGAGGCCCTTGGTCAAGGCGTCCTCGAACCAGGAGAGGCTCTCCTCGGCCCGGGCGAAGGCCTCCAGGGCTTCCTGGGCCCGCTCCCCCGCCTGAACAAAGGTCTGGAGGATGCCCCCCGAAACCGCGTGGAAAAAGTTCGCCAGGGCGCTCGTGGGCCGGAACTCCCCCTCGTCCCCGCCCATGAGGAAACCGTAGGCCTCGAGCTCCTTGAGGAGGTCCTCCCCGGGAGGGGGAGGCGGCGCTTCCCGCTTCCCCTCCCGGTGGAGGAGGAGGCCAAAGAGAAACTCCTGCACCTCGGGCTTGGCCAGGAGGCGGATGGCCCTCTCAAAACGCCTGCGCGCGAGGCGGATGGCTTCCCCTATGGTCCCACCTCCTCTCTCCCCGCCCGCCCCGCAAGCTCCTCGTAGACCAAGGCCAGGCTGGAGAAGGCGTAAGCCTCCCCCTCCACCCGGTAAAGGAGGCCTCCCTTCACGAGCCCCTCCAGAAGCCCGTCCCACGCCTGGAGAAGATCCTCGTCCCCTTCGCCCTTAAGGTACCCCTCCGCCCGCAGGAAGGTTTCGTACCGGGAGCGGTCCCCGCTGAGGAGGAGGAGGTGGCGCACCCCATCGGAGCGGGGGTGGAAGCGGAAGCCAGGCGCCACCTCCAGGCCCGCCCCCAGGAGGAGGTGCTTGAGAAAGAGGTACTCCTTGAGGCGCCCTTCCGCCCGCTCCCGGAGGCGCCCCCGCTGGTCCCCTCCCATAAACCGCCAGTAGGCGGGCGTGGGAACGAGAAAGAAGACCATGGGCTCCTCAGGAGGAAGGGCCCGGAGGAGGAGGCCCTCCGCCTCCAGGTGCGCCTCCACCTCCGCCCGATGCCGCTTCAGGAGGGCGAAGTCTCCCCTTTCCTCCCGGTCCCCGTCTTGGCGCACGAACCCATTGCGCCTTAGCCGGAAAAGAGCTTCCGCCCACTCCGCGCTCACCCTTCCCTCCTTCCCACCACGCCCTCCATGGGGCCATCCCCTTGGGGCTTCACCGCCATGCCCCGCACCTCCACCACCTTAAAGACCGCCCGCCTGGCCACCTCCACCAGGGTTTCCTTGCTGGGCGTCGCCCCCAGGAGGACGAGCCCCAGGGCTTCTACCCCTTGGAAGAGGGCGGCGGCGTTCTCCCCGTCCAGGCGCCCTAGCTCGTCCACCAAAAGGGGAAGGCGCACCCCGGAGCCCCCATCCAGGAGGCTCACCAAGGAGGCCGCCAGGGCGTGGGCCATGGCCGCCCCCTGGCCCGTGGACACCTTCCCCCTGAGCTCGCCGAGGGTGGAGAGGGCTACCCGCCTCCCTCCCCGCTCCAGGACAAAGCGCAGGCGGAAGCTATCGGCGAGGAGCTTCTCCAGGGGGATCTCGGCGTACCGCCTGCCCACCCGCTCCAGGGAATGGAGGCTCGCCTCGAGGTCGCCTGCGGGGAAGAGGGGTTGAAGGTTCGGACGCTGAAAGTGCTCCACCACGGCTATCACATCCTCCCTAAGGCGCCCGAGCGCCTCTTCCAGCTCCCTTTCCTCCCGCTCCACGTTCCCCTCCAGGCGCACCTCCGCCCAGCGGACGGTGGGGAAGGCGAAGGTCTTAAGCCGATCCTCCACCATCCGCACCAGTTGGGCCAAGCGGAGCCTAGCGCTCCTCGCCTGGGTGAGCTTGGCCTCCAGGGCGTGGACCTGGGCGCTTAGGCTGCGGGAGAGGGCCAGCCCCCTGTGCTCGTAGTGCGTCTCGAAGTCTTCGGGGAGGAGGTCCTTCCCCCGATCCAGGCGCCGGAAGGGGACCCCTAGATGCTGGCGCATCCGAATGACCCGCTCTTCCAGCTTCTCCACCTCATCCGAGAGGCGCCGCAAGCGCTCGGGTTCTGGGGGGTCTGGGGGGAGCTCGGGGAACGGGGCCTCCCACTCGGGGGCCGAGCTGGGAAACTGGTCGCTGAGCCGCTTCCGCAAGTCATCCACAGCGGGGGTATCGTTGAGGGCCCTTTTGAGCGCCTCCCAACGGGCCCGCTTCGCCGAAGCCTCTTGGCGCACCCTATCCCTTTCCTCCCTCAGGGCTTTCTCCTCCCTTTCGTACGCCGCTTTCAGCGCCTTTTCCCTCTCCTTCAGGGTATGGATCTCCCCCTCCACCTGGGCGAGCTCCGCCTCTAGGGCGGGGAGCCTCCGGGCTTCCTCTTCCGCCCGGCGCAACGCCTGCCAGGCTTCAAGGGCCTTCCCCAGGGTTTGCGCCTCCCGCTCTAGGGCTCGGCGGCGCTCCTCCAGGGGAAGGAGTTCGGTTGGGGGAGGCTCGTCCTCCACGGGGAGGCGGAGCTTCCGCTCCTCTTCCGCAAGCACCTTCAGGGCCTCGGCGAAGGGCTTGCGGGCCTCCTCCTGGGCTTTTTCCAAGCGCCCTTTCCACTCCCTTTCCATCGCCTTCCGGCGCGACGCCAAGGAGGCTAGCCCTTCCTCCACCTGGGCGAGGCCTTTCCTGAGGCGGGCGAGGGCTTCTTTCCGCTCGGCGAGGAAGCGCTCCCGGCGCTCCTTCAGCCACCCCTCGAGGCGCAGGAGGCTTTCCCGAAGCTCCTCCTCCCGCCTTTCCCGGGCTCGGACATCCTCCTCTAGCGCCCGTACCCAGTCCTCGGACCGGCGGACCTCCTCTTCCTTGCCCTTTAGGGCCTCCTCCGCCTGGTGGAGCTTCACCTCCAGGTCCGCCAAGGGGTCGGGGGGGACAGGGAGGTGCGATACCCGCAAGGCCACCTCGCCCACCCCCACCCGGTCCGGGGGGAGGGAAGGCGGGGAGAAGAGAACGGGCTCGAGGTCGTTCCGCTCCAATAGGGAAGGGGAGAGGACCCTTCCCACCCCTTGGCGCCAGGAGGGCACGTTCTTGTCCAGGAAGCCGAGGAGCGAGCCTTCCTGGCGTAAGCGCCCCAAGGCCTCCCGGAGCTTGAGGACCTCCTCCCGCTTTTCCTCAAGGCCCCGCCTCTCCCGCTCCAACTCCCGTTTCGCCCCCTCCAGCTCGTTCCGCTTTTTGAGGAGCGCCTCCCGGAAACTCCCGAGCGCTTCCTTGAGGCGGGCGATCTCCTCTTTGGCCCGGCGCCACTCGTCGTCTTGGGGCTCGTTCTGGGCCTCGAGGCGGGCCAGGCTTTCCCGAAGCTTCAGCCTCTCTTCCTCAAGCTCCTTTCGCTCCGCCTCGAGGCGCGCTTCCTCCTCCTTCCAGGCCGTTTCCAGGCGGGTCCGGGCCTCCTCCACCGCCCGCTCCATCTCTTCCCGGAGCGCTTCCTTCCGCCGGCCGACCTCCTGAAGCCGTTCGGCCCTTTCCCTCTCCCGCTCCGCCCGCCTCCTTTGCCTCTCCGCCTCCCACGCCGCCCCCTTTTGGGCTATCTCCCCCTCCAGAAGGCGAAGCTCCCGCCGCACCTCTTCTAGGCGCAAGGGCAGATGGGCGCCGTCCAGGTGGGACCAGGGGGCCATGGCCGCTTGGGCCCGGCGAAGGGCTTCCTGGAGGGCGCGGATCTGCCCGGAAAGCTCCCCCTTCCTCATGGACAGCTCCTCCAGTTCCCCTTGGAGGGCCTCGAGGTCCTTTTCCCGCCTCTCTAGGAGCTCTTGCAACCTATCTTCGCACTCCTTCGCCTCCGCCTCTAGTCCCCTCACCTCCTCCTCGAGGCGGGGCAGGGCTTCCTCCGCCAAGAGGCGGGTAGCGCCATAGAGCTTGAACTTCGCCACCAGGTCCCCACGGGCCCTCCTATATTCCTCCACCTCGGGCATGGTCTTGGCCATCTCGCCCAGTTCCTCCAGCTCCTCCCGGATCTCCCGCAGGCGCTCCTGGAAGTTGGCCGTGGGGTAGGCCTCCCCCTCCGAAGGGGGCAGGGCCAGGTCCACGAGAAACTGGCGGACCCACTCTTCCTTCAGGGCTTCCCCAAGGGATAGCCCGAGAAACCACCCGAGGGAAACCTTCCCCCCGGAGGGGAAGGCGTGGCCCCGCAGGGGGGAGCGGGAGCGCTCGGCGAAAAGCCGAGCGTAAGCCTCCGGGCTGCGGACCTCCACCACGCTTTCCCCCACCAACCCCATGGCCGCCAGGCGCTCGTGCAGCTCGTTGGGCGTGAGGAAGCGGCGCCCCTCCCTCAGGATGTCGGGCTCCACGTGCCCGGGGAGGACCAGGTAGCGGTATTGGTTGCCGTGGGCGTAGGCGATGACGGTGGTGGGCCCTTCCCGTCCCAAGAAGTGCCCCCCCAGGTACCCGCTTAAACGCCTGTGGGCCCCATCCCCGGAAGGGGGCGCCAGGTAGAGCTCCCGGAAGCTCCCCCCGCCTCCCACCAGGCGGTCGGGGTCGGGATGCCCGAAGAGAAAGGCCACGAGGCGCAGGAGGCTCGTCTTGCCCACGCCGTTGCTTCCCACCAAAACGGTGGGGCTTTCCAGGGACAAGGACGAGAGGACGGCGCTCCCGGGCCTGTCGGGGTGGGGGAGGACCCAGAAGAGTTTTCGCAAGCCGTAAAAGGCTTTAGATTCCGTCATCCATTTCACTTTACTCTCCCCTAATGAGAAGCGCTCCCTAGGCCGGGTGGTGGGCGAAGCGGGCCTCGAGGCCCCCACCCAAGGGGCGAAGCCTTCAAGCGCCAGCCCGCTTTGGGGTAAGAGGGAAACGGGGATAGGGGAGATAGCGGGGCTATGGGGGCTTTTAACGCCGATGGTTTTCCAAAGAAGAAGGGTAAAGGCGCTAGGTTTCCCGGGGGATGCTTCTTCGCGAAAGCTCCCTTCTGTGAAGGGAAAACCCTACCTCCTTTAGGGGTAGGAGAAGGTCACCCACGGGAGGCAAACGAGGCACTATACTGGCCCCGTGCGCTTCCAGGTACCCCGGGCCAAGCTCACAGAGTACCTGCTCAACCCCAAGCACCCGGCGGGAGGGAGCAAGGCCCGCTTCTTCGTGGGCTTGGGCTTTGCCCCTGAGCGCCCCGAGGTCCTGGAGGCGGCCCTTCTGGGCCATGCCCGGGAAGCGGAGGAGGTGGAGCGCCGGCCCGGGTTCCAGGGTCAAGGCGTGCTGGTGGTCCTGAGGGGACCCCTACTGGGCCCCGGAGGGGAGGCGTGCGTACAGAGCGTCTGGTACCTTGAGGAGGAAGGGGAAGCGGCTCGTTTGGTAACGGCGTACCCTTGGAAGGGGAAGGGATGCGGGAGCACGACTTGGTAGTTCTTAAGCGGGACAAGGAGGCGTGGGGCCTGAAGGCGGGGGATGTGGGCACCGTGGTCCTGGTGTATCCCCACGGGGGCTACCTGGTGGAGTTCGTGGACCACGAGGGTAACACCCTGGCCCTCCTGGACCTATCCGAGGAGGAGGTGGCGCCCCTCACGGGGCCCGCCCTTCTTCGGGCCAAAAGCGCCTGAGCCCTCGCCCGCCGCCCGGCTCCCTTGGCTGGGGGGGTTGCTTCGTGGAAGCCCGGAAGCCCGAAACTTACCGCCCCTCACAACCGGAGCTCCACCATATGGAGCACGAGCTTCTGCCCACCACCTCGTGCCCCAGGGGGGCCCCCTCTAGCCGTATCACCTGAGCGAGCCGGAGCATCCCGCTTTCCCAGGACATGGGCCGGTGGAAAGGGCCCCGGAAGAGGGGCTTGCCGAGGAGGGGTAGCCGCCTTTCTGCTTAAGATTTCCATCGCATCCCGGCTTTCCTAGCTACATGTTTAGATTTCGCGATCGTTCTTGGAGCTAAGAAGAGATGCCTCGAGGTCCTTCCGCCTTTCGTACCAGAACCGCCTGGAGTGCGTGGGGTCGTAGGTCTGCTCCTCAACCCGCCCCACCTCCCGGCCGGGAAAAAGGGCCAGGTCCAGGGCCTCGAGGCCTTGAAGCAGGTCCTTCAACCCAACCGTATTTTTCCAGTGGCGAAGCTGCTTCACCGACGGGAACGTACCCCACAGCTTTAGGTTTAATTTCCATGCGGCGAGCTACTTCACGGTAGAAACCCTCACGGGTCTGGCCCCCATGCGCGGAGGACACGCAGTTTTGGGTTGTCAGGGCTATAGCCGACTCGTCCCCCGCTGAAACGCCTCAGCCATTGGTCGAGGCCACGTTGGATGAGCTCGTAAAGGCTTTGCGTAAAGAACACCACCGCAATGTCCCAGTCGGGGTGTCTGAGATGCATCAGGACTGCCTTTTGGCAAATCAGCACTGTCTTGCCCGAACCCGCGATCCCCCGGATACGTTCCGGTGGAATCTGCTTGGCTATGCTCTCTTGCTGGAAGTCAAGCCAGGGTAGCTGTTCGCGCGCCTGCTGCACTACTAGAGCTCGCTGCCGCACGGGAAGAGGCGGTCCGCCACCTCCCCGTGGACATCGCCTTCCTCTGCGGCCTCTACGATCCCGTCCCCATAGAGGACGCAGAGCACCCCGCCCTCCTCCCCTCCGACTTCCTCCTGCAAAAGGGGGACGAGGCCAGCTACGCCCGCATCCGGGAGAGGCTCATCCCCTTCCTGGGCCTCTACGAGCGCCGGGTGGCCTACCTGGCCCCGCCCGCCTACCGGGAGGCGGTGAAGGGGCTCCCTGTCCCCCGGGGGTTCTTGGCCGGGCGGGTGAGGGCCTCCAACCTCTCCATCCTCCTGGATACCGCGGTTTTCATCGCCACCGCCTTCGCCGGCACGGGAGCGCCCCTTCTCCCCCTCATAGGGAGCCAAGCCGCGGTGAAATTCCCCACGAGCCTGTTCCTCATCCCGCTCCTCTACCACATCCGAGCTTCCCTCAAAGAAGCTCAAGCGGGCTGAGGCTCAAGCTCCTCTTCCCGGCGAGGGGGAGCTTCCCAAGCGCGGGAAAAGCGCTATCCTCTTCTTAGGGACTGGGCCCGGGGCATACCCCGGGCCTAGTACGCTCAGGCCGCACCGCCAACCACGGGAAGAAAGGATGATGATAGAACCGGCGGCCAAACGGGCCATGGAAGCGGGGGCGGAGGTTTCCGTTTTCCTCTACCTCAACCCCAGATCGTCGCCCGCCTCCCAGACCGCTTCCGCCTGGTAATCCTCCCGCTAGACGATCCTGACGCCATGGCCTGGTCCCTTGACCGGGGTCTGGGCGAGGAGCCCGCCGTTTACGCCCTCACGCGAGAAGGGAAGGTGGTGGCCCTCCTGACCCCCAAGGGCCCCATCGCCGTGAAAAACCACCCTTAGGGCGGGGAAGGGGCTGCCATGCTGAACTGGCAAGAGCGGAAAAGGGAAATCCTCAATGCCATCCAGAGGGAAGGGAAGAAGAACCTCCTCCCCGATGAGCTCCTCCACTTCCTCCTCGAGGGGGCCAAGAGGGCCCTGGAGCGCTTTCCCCTGGCGGGGTGGGTGGAGGTGCATGGGCGAGTGAGCGCGCATGACGCCAATGGGACCCTCGCCAGGGCCTCCTAGATAGGCCCCTACGTATCCGTGGGCGTCCCGGCTGTGCTGGTCGGGGGTACCCTAGACCCCAGCGCCCTCCGCTTCCGCCTCCCGGAAAACACCCACGAGGCCCGCCGAGAAAACCCCCTCCGCAGGGACCTCTTTTGGGAGCGGTGGGCTTCTCGGAGCAAGCGGGGGACGCGCCACCTTTTTGGCCTGAGCGGGGAGATCTGGTCGGGCCTCCTGAGGTCCGCGATTTTCGCCAACGGCCTCGTCTTCCGGTGGGAGCCCGGGGAAAAGCTCTGGCGGGGCTACCGCTACCACGAGTTGCCGCCCTACTCCCTCCAGGGCAATCCCGTGCCCTTCTACCTGGCCATCCCCGAGTGGACCTTCACCAAAGGCTTCCCGCCGAAGGTCCTGGCGCCGGGCGACCCGGTGGCGGTGCAGGCGGCCGCGGTTTCTCCCCAAGAGAAACGCCTGCTCACCGCGCTCCACGATAGGGTGCCTTGGCCTAGAGAGATGAAGATCCTTCACAAACTGGCCAAAGCCCTCCGCTTGCCCGAACTGCCGGAGGCCCTCGAGGCGGGGGACCCAGACGCCTTGGAGGAGGCCAGGGCCAGGGCTTTGGTCCTCCACCTGGGGTGAGGGCCCCTCGGGTTTGGGCCCCAGGAGAACTTTGGAGGAGGTGGAGCTCCTCCTCGGCTTGGAAGAAGGCTACAGCGCCGCCCTTTCCCTCTCCGCCCTCTGGCGGGAGGCCCAGGACCTCCTCTCCCTCATGGGGGGAAAGCGGCGCCTGGAGGTGCGGTACCTGCCCGGAAGCCACAGCAAGCTCTACCTCCTGGAAGGCCCCGCGGGGGTGCGCACGGTTTTCGGGAGCCTGAACCTTTCCCTGAACGCCTGGACGGGGGAACAGGCCGAGATCGCTGCCTTCTCGGACCCGAGGTCCCTCCACGCCACCTCACCGAGGAGAACCGCCTGGCCCAGGTGGTGAAAGGGGTAGGGGACGACCCTGGAGTGCGCCGGGCCCTCGTCCTCACCGCCAACCTGGAGCACTTCAGAAGCGAGGAGCAGATCCTGCGCCGGTCCTGGTTCGTCCCCTTCGAGCACCTCCCCCAAGGGGTAGCCTCCACCGACCTCGAGGACCTCCTCAAGACCGTCCGCCCCGACTTGCTCCTCCTCTTCCTGAAGGAGGCTTTCCCTACCCCCGAAGCGATGGCTGCCCTTCTCCACGCCAAAGACCCCCTCGCCCCCGAGGAGCCTAACGGGGACTACCGGGCCCACCTCCTCGCCCGCTGGCGCAACCTCTACCACACGCAGCGGGAGCTGTTCCGGGAGATCCAGGCCCCCGACATCGCCACCGGCAGAGTCATCCCCTGCTTCGTGGTGGACAAGGAACGGGCGGGCTTTCTCGTGCCCCTCCAGTCCTTCGACAACGGCTTCAGCGGGAACGGCCAGGCCTTCCTCCTGAAAAAGGAAGCCTTCCTTCAGGCCATCGGGGAGGCGAAGCCCTGGTGGCGAAGGAGGATCGCGTGGTGGAAGGGGTGAACGAAGCGATGGCGGGCCCGTACTTGGAGGGACTAGAGGAAATAACGGGGGGAAGTGGTGTCAGGTGCTAGTCTAATGAACAAGAGGTGAAGACATGGGACCAATGTGGCGCTCGGTTGCACATAGGTTGGTGGTCTTTTTGGCTGGAAGTTTAGCCCTTACGGTACAAGCCCAGGGCGGTGGAGGCGTGGGGGATACCCCCCTGCCGGGTGCGGGACAGGTATGGCGGACGGTATCCACCCGGCTTCACGCCGTCGCCTACGGCGGGGGCCGTTTCGTGGCGGTCGGGTGGGGTGGTACCGCCCTCATCTCCACAGATGGCGTGAACTGGGTATCCACGCCCTTGGGAACGGCGGCTCTTCTCATGGGCGTTACCTACGGCAACGGTCATTTCGTGGCGGTGGGGTTAGGCGGTACAATCCTTACTTCCAGGGACGGAACGAACTGGTCTCCCGCGAGGTTGGGGCTGATAAGGGCAAAGGGCTTCAACGGCGTTGCCTACGGTAGAAATGGGTTTGTGGCGGTGGGGTTTGACGGTGCCATCTTCTTCTCCCCGAACGGGATGGACTGGTTCTCCGTGCGTTCGCAGACGACCAACAGCCTCAACTCCGTTACCTACGGCGACGGTCGTTTCGTAGCGGTGGGGGAAAATGGCACTATCCTCGTTTCCCCAAACGGAACAAGCTGGCTTCCCGTGAAATCGGGGACAACGAGCCATCTCAACGCTATTGCCTACGGTGACGGCCGTTTTGTGGCGGTAGGACCCAGGGACACCATCCTCACCTCCACAAACGGGACGGACTGGACCCCCGCACGTTTGGAAACGCCAAGCTACTTCACTAACGTCACCTACGGCGGGGGTTGGTTCGTCGCGGTAGGGATTCTCGGCACCATCTTTGTTTCCCCGGATGGGGTGAACTGGACCCGTGTGCGGTTTGGGATGGGGAATTCCCTTTTTGGCCTCACCTATGGCGGGGGCCGCTTCGTGGCGGTAGGAGCAGGTACCAGCATCCTCGTTTCTCCGGACGGAGCGAGCTGGGTTTCCGTTGGGGTGGCAACAACAGACTTCCTCGAAAGCGTCGCCTACGGCGAAGGTCGCTTCGTGGCGGTTGGGTTTGGTGGTGCCAGCATCCTGGTTTCCCCGGACGGAGAAAACTGGGCCTCTGTGGGTACATGGGCAAACGGCCTTCGGGGTGTCACCTACGGCGGGGGCCGCTTCGTGGCGGTAGGAAAGGACGGCGCCATCCTCGTTTCCTCAGATGGAACAAACTGGATTTCTGTGAGTTCGGGGACGGCGCACCACCTCAACGCTGTTGCCTACGGCGGTAGTCGCTTCGTAGCGGTCGGGGAAGGTGGCACCATCCTCATCTCCCCGGACGGGATGAACTGGGCTCCCGCCCGTTCAGAAACAGAAAAGGACCTCAATGGGGTTGCCTACGGCGAAAACCGCTTCGTAGCGGTAGGAAATGATGGTGTCATCCTCGTTTCCCCTGACGGAACCGGCTGGCTCCCTGCGAGCTCGGGAACGGCAAACCGCCTCAACGCCGTAACCTATGGCGGTAGTCGCTTCGTGGCGGTCGGGGATAAGGGCACCGTCCTCACTTCCACAAATGGGGTGAGCTGGACCCACGCACGTTCAGAAACGACGAGGAACCTCAATGGTGTCACCTACACCGGGGAGCACTTCGTGGCAGTAGGCCAAATCGGTACCATCCTCGTTTCCCCAGGCGGAGCGAGTTGGTTTCCTGTGAATTCAGGAGTGCTAAGCCCCCTCAAAGCCGCCGCCTACGGTGGAGGCCGGTTCGTGGTGGTGGGGGAAGATGGCACCATCCTCGTTTCTCCCTAGCCGGACCCCCTGTACGCCACCGACAACCAAGAACGACCTGACCCGCTCCCTTAAGCAGAAGGAAGCGGACAGAGGGAATAGCCCTCGAGGACCAAGGAGGGTCTTCAGCCCTCGAGGTGGGGGACCCGAAGGCGGTGGAAGAAGTGAAAGCCAGGGCGCTGATAATGAGGCTGAGGCGATGCGGGAGGCGGTGAGAGTGTCTTGCCTCCACGGTACTGATAAGAAAACGGTCGTGGGGGCAAGACGCCCCGCCCCAAGCCCCAAAGCCTATTGGTTTAGTTTTCGCTTCCAGCGCCCTTCGGAAAATGCGAGGAGTCCAGGAGCGGGCGCTCGCCCGCCTAAAGGCGCACCCCCCAGCGGGTGGACGGGTGGCAGGAGATGGCGTGAGAAGGAAATGGGCGTCACGCAAAAACGACATTGGCTGACGGGATGCTCCGGTACCGTGGGCAGAAGGAGGTGCGCATGACGGTGAAAAGGGAAAGGCTCCTCGAGGCGGCCCGGGATGCGGTAGCGGACTGATGGGTGGACGCATGAGACAGGCTCGTGGAGGTACAGGAGGCGCTGGACTACTTGGCGGACGAGGAGCTGGAAACCCTGCTAGGGGCCCTTAGAGAGTGAGGATATAGATAGCGCGGGGAAACTGGTACGGGCAGCGTGCGAAAGGGCCGGGGTAAGCCTCTACTGACGTACGGGCGCATGGGGGCGGTAAGGCGTAGGAGCCACCGCCCCCGCCTCAGGGGCCCGGAGCCCCCTCCGCAAACGCAAAGGCCTTCTTCGCGAAAGAGAGCTTTCGCGAAAATAAGGTATACCAAGCCCTGTTTGGAAAGCTGCAGGGTTTATTTCGCACGTTAACGCCCCCGTATGAAGAAAGGTGAGGCCTTGCCCCCCACCTAGCCTCGAGGCTCCCAACCTTGAGCGCTCGCCAGCGGCTAGTCCCCAGCCTTCAAGGGCTTAGCACGGATTCCTCCTTGGTCGTGGAAACCCCTGGTCAGGGAGAGCTCCCAAGAAAGAAGAATGGGCCCATGCTGCCCCAGATAGCCTCGTCCTTCTCCTCAGATTATTGGTTAGAATGTTGGGCAAATGCGTAGGAGAAACCTCGCCCTCTTAGTCCTTCTTCTCACCCTCTCCGCCTGCGGTACCCTCAACCTGCCGGGCCTCGAGCCCAACCCGGTCTCCCTCCCCACCTCCTCCGAGCCCGTGGCCTACGTCAACCCCGGGAGCACCTACACCCTGACCCTCTCCCTGACGGAAACCAAAAAGTCCGTGGAAGTGCGGGTAGCCCTCGCTGACCCCTGCGCCAAGGGCACCACCAGTTGCCCCGGCTGGGACGCTAGCCGCTACCCCGGCGTGACCCACCCCACGGAGCCCGTGCGCCTGGACGGCACCCGGTCCCAGGCCACCCTCACCTTCGCCGTGGCCCCGGACGCCCTGCCCCAGGGGCCCTTCAAGTACGAGGTGGTGGTGCGGGACGAGGGGGGCAAGGAGTGGACCCTTCCCTTCTACCTGAAGATCCGGGACACCGAGGGCCGGTCCGCCCTCAAGGCCCTCAACGACTGGCGGACCCGGGCGGGGCTCCCCCCCGTCCAGGAGGACCCCGAGTGGAGCTGGCGGGGGTGGCTGCACAGCCGATACATGGTGCAAAGCTACCCGGACCGACGGCCACACGACGAGGACCTGTCCCAACCTTTCAGTACCCCTGAGGGAAAGGAAGCGGGGAAAAGGGGCAACGAATGGCTCCGGTTCTACCGCCTGAATGGGCAACCCGTGTTCCCCCCTGAGGAGCAAACGGTCAATCGGTGGATCGCCGCGCCCTTCCACCGCTTCAACCTCATCTACCCCTGGCCCCTCACCGTGGGATCGGGTACTTACTGGGATGTCGGACCCTTGCCTGGCTATGGGGGCAGCTACGGGCGAAGCGGGAGCACCCTCCCGAACCTCTCCCTCTGGACGAGCGACAAGCCCACCCGGGAGGTTCTCTTCCCCAGCCCGGGAATGGTGGTTCCCCTGGACCGGTACATAGGAAGTGAGAACCCCAACCCCATCTACCCCTGCTCCAACCCCAGCGCTTCTCCCGAGCGCCCCTTCCTGACCCAGGAGGGCCTCACCTGGGACGACGGAAACGGAGTAGTGGTGACCCCCATCGGCTTCCCCATCACCGTGATGACCTTCGCCAAGATGGACACGAAGGTCCTGGAAGCCCGCCTCACCCGCACCTCCGACGGGGCCCTGAACCCCGTCTGCGCCTACGGGAGCCGGCAGTACTGGGAAAACCGCGAGTCCAGGCGGGAACAGGCAGTTAATGACTTAAAGGCCCACGGAGCCCTGGTCGTCATTCCCCACAAGCCCCTGACCCCGGGGGCGGAGTACGAGGTCTACGTGAGGGGGCAGATCGGGAGCGCCACCTGGGAGAAGACCTGGCGCTTCCGGGTGGACACCAACCTAGTCCCCCTTTGAAGAAGCCTTGAGGTACTGAACGCAGTAGGCTGCCCCCAGGGGGGAAAGGAGGGTGCAAGCCTCCAGGGCCTCCTGGGGATTCTCCCTATAGTGGGCCCGAAGGGCCGAGGCGATGCCGGAGGCGCAGAGGTCCGCTTCGTAAGGCGAGCAAAACTCCCAAGCGGCGGGGACGATCCTCTTCCCAAAGCGCTCCACCGCCTCCATGGCCGCCCCCGCGCGGCAATGGGCCAGGTATTCCCCCCTCCCCTCGGCGCAGACGCGGGCGGCGCTTTGGTTTTCCCCCTTCTCAAAGCCGCCCCTCGTGAAGGCGGCCCGGCCAACGTAGCGCGCGCAGGCCAGGGGGTCTGGAAGCTGGCCGCAAACGGTGAGGGGACGGGAAACCCCTTCCTCCAACAGCCGCAACCCCATGACTTCAGAGCACGCGCGGGCTGCTGGGCCTTGCAATCCGCGGCAAGGGGCCGTGGCATCCCCCACCAGAGGCCCCCGCAAATGGGCCCGGTAGTAGCCCCTAAGGCAAAGGAGCGCCTCGTCCCCCCTACAGACCGCCTGCGCCACGAAGGGCGGGAACACTCCCAGAGCCCGCCCCAGCTTCCAGGCGGGGAGGCCCGGCCCCGGGTGTCGGTAGGAGGCGAGGATGAAGCCGCCAAAGACAACGCCCGCCGCTAGGAGGAGGATGGAAAAAACCGCCAGGACCCTTTTGGCTACATGCATAGGTAGTGCTCCATCAATAGACGCCTAGCCCGCCCTTCGCCCGGGTTCGCATAGGCGCGGTACAGGGTCACGGACACCAAGAGGTCAAACCCCTTGTGCGTCCGGTTCCACGCCGAGCAAAGGTAACGGGCCATTCCTTTGCGCCGGAGGGCGTTGGCCTCTCCCTTTCCCCACGCCCCCCACCAGACCTTGCGCCAATGCTCCTTGCCGGAGCGCTCAATGGAGTACCGCGGTACCGCCTCGCTGTAGGTGGGGTCGCCCGAGATAAGCCACCGCCACGGGTCCACCACGGCCCCGGAGAGGGTTACCCCTTGGACCAGGGGCCATTCGTGCCGCCCGGGGCCCACAGGGGCGAAGTGCCCCCAGGCCACGGCCAGGCCCACGCTGTCCAAGCCCGAGGCGAGCCACTCCGGGGCCTTGTTGTAGTTGTCCGGGCCGTTGAGGGCGTACGCCCCATAGGCCAAGCTCACCGCCAAAGCGAGAAAAAGCGTGAGGCGGGTGAAGGGTCTGAAGGCGGGGGCGGGAAGCCAGCGGCGCGTCGCCTCAGGGGAGGGCCTGCGGTCCGCCACCCAACGGTAGCCGAAACGCAGGAGGCGGGGAACGCCGGGTAAGCGGTAGAGGAAGGCGAGGGAGCGGAAGGGCGAGGCGAAGAGGAGGCCGAGAAAGCCCTCCCCCTCCAGGTACCGCCTTCCCTCCACCTCCACCACCCAACTCCGCCGCGCCTCCAGGAGCTCCCGGACCTCTCCTTCCGCCGGCCTCAGCTCCGCCTCGGCCATGAAGGCCCTCACCAGCGCCTGCGCCACCCGGCGGCAGAAACCGCACCCCCCGTCGTAGTGGACCACGGCTTGAGGGAGCCCGCGGCGCAGCCGGGCGCTGAGCCAGATCCCCACCTCGGGGGGCAAGAGGAGAAGGAGGGCCGCGGCCATGACCCAGGGGAAGTTCCCCACGTCCAGGAAGAGCCAGGTGAAGAAGTGAAACCCCAGGAAGCCCAGGATGGCGAGGAGCCTGAGGGGCCAAAGAGGCGCTATCAGGAGGAAAGCCCCCCCTGCCTGGAGGAGGAAGGTGAGCCGGGAGAGCAGGGTGGCCCACTCGGGGTAGCGCCGGACGAACTCCACCCCCAGGGGTTTGCCGTGGGTGGACTCCACCGCCGCCCAGAGCCCCTTCCCTTGGAGCCAGTAGGCGTCCACGTCCTTGGCCAGGGAGTTGGTGAAGTAGGCGGCGAAGAGGAGAACGAGGAAAGGGAGGACGGTGGGGGCGAAGACCCGGTCCGGCGCCGGATCCCGCAGGAGGAAGCGGGCGAGCCCGTAACCCGCCTCCAGGGGAAGGAGGGCTCCCAGGAGGAGGAAGACGGGGATGAGGCTGTGGCCCGTGTTCCAGACCCAGGGGTTGCGTTGCTGGAGGGCGATGAGGAGAAGGGCGAGGAGGAATGCCGTCGTCCTAGGGCGGTACCCCAGGAGAAGGAGGAAGGCGAGGAGCCCGATGGCGAGAAAGAGGAGGCGGTTCCAGACCTCCCCGCCCAGGAAGAAGGGGAGAAAAACGTCCGCAACCTCTAGGACTTCGTGCCGGCGAAAAAGCCCCCCTTCGGAGAAAAACGCCTCGTACCAGCGGGCGAGGGTGAACCAGTCTGCGAGGAGGGTTCCCCCAAGGAGGACGCGGAAGACGGTGAGGCCTAGGGGCGAAAGCGAGAGGCCCTGGAGAAGAGCCCGCCACCCGCTATCTACCCCTAAGCCTCCGCGGAGGGTCATGGCAGGTTCTTCAGGAGCTCCTTCGCCCGGTTAACCTCCTCAGGAGTCAGGCGCTTCTGCCAGTCGGAAAGGAGGCTTTGGGCAGGGGGGTGCTTCCAAGCGGCGGCTAAGGCGAGGTAGGCGAGGCCGAGGGCGCGCTCCCCGGGCGCCACGCCCTCCAGGATGCAAAGGCCGTAGATGGTGGCTACACCTGCCTGTAACTTGGCTTGGTCCTTCGCCAGGCGGCACGCCTCAGGGCGGTTCTGAACGAGACCCCCTTGGCCGAAGTAGAGGGCGGTGGCCCAGACCGCGGTGGCGGCGGGTTCGAATCCCACCAGGGGCCGGGCGAGCTCGAGAGCGCGCTTTTGGTCGGGTGGACCCCCGATCCCGAAGAAGAAGTCGTAGGCGAGGAAGCCTCGGGCGAGGAAGTACCCCCGGGCAGCTGCCCGCTCCCAGTACTCCCGAGCCTTCTTGGGGTCCCTGGAAAGACCGGGGAGGTCCGAGGAGGCGAGGTACCGGGCGGCCACGTTGAGGGCAACAGGGTCACCCGTGGCCGCGGCTTCCTGGATGAGCTTGACGCCCTCGTTTATGTCCTGCTTCAGTCCAGCACCACCCCCTATGAGGAACATGGCGTACAGCGCCTTACCCCCGGGGTAGCCGCGCTCCATGCTTTCCCGTGCGTACCGAAAGCCTTTTTGATCGTCCTGCGCCACGCCAATTCCGTTGGCGTACAAAATAGCGAGCCCCCAGCTACCCCAGCCGCTTCCCTTGGCCTGGGCCCACTCGAAGTACCTCCGGGCCCTCTCCAGGTCCCTGGGGTAGGCAACCCCGTTGAGGTAGAGGACGCCCAAAGCCGCCCCTGCCTCGGGATCGCCCGCCTGGTAGGCCTCCACGAGGCGGGCGTAGGCCTCTTGGTTGCCGCTCTCCACCGCGGCCACGAGGTCCCAGCCCTCCTGAGGGGAAAGGGCCAGGGCAGAAGCTCCAACCGCCAGAAGCAACAGAAAAGCGATCCTTCTCACGCTATCACCCCAACGAGCATTGTACCGGCAGACCATGAGAGGGCCTCGTCAGAAGAAGCCCTTAGTCCCAACACTCTCGGGCAAGCGGTAAAGCATCTCTGGGAGCTTTTCTATTTGGCCCTTCCACCGTGTCAACGCTCCCGGGCCTATAGGTCCTGAGATACCTCCCGGTCCACTAACTCCCATGTCAATATTGACCTGAGAGCCTGGGGTGTAAGAGGTAGACGAGGTAGAGGAGGTAGGGGAGGTCAAGGTAGAGGAGGTAGACGAACTAGACGAAGTAGAGGAGGTAGGCTCAGGAGGGTTAGAAGGCGTGCACGTGCTTTGCGTCAAAGCGCGGTCGTACATCTCGTCCCGCGTGGCGCTCGTGAACCGCCCCGTTCCCCTCGAGGACACCCCCACCACGCTCGGCGTCCAGTACCTGACTGTGCGCCAATACTCCGTGAAAACCCGAGTTCCGATGTAGCCGGGCGGGCAATCCTCAGGCTCGCTAACCGTCCAGGTCCGCAGGATGGAATCCCCAGGAGCGGTATACGCCCCCGGCCTTACCTGGCTACAGTTAACCCAAGTTGCTACCTATCCCCTGGATCTGAAAAAATAGTGGCCGCTATG
>NZ_JAKTNT010000022.1 GCF_022760925.1 Thermus hydrothermalis
CCCATAACATCAGTCTCCTGACCCAGAAGATGGCTGGGTAGCAACTTGGGTTAGCGTAAAATCCCCTTGGGCGTAAGCCCAAAGGAGGTACGCATGAAAAGCCCTGTTCGCGTGGCGGTCACCGGCGCCGCAGGCCAGATCGGTTATAGCCTCCTCTTCCGCATCGCCGCGGGGGAGATGCTGGGCAAGGACCAGCCCATCATCCTGCAGCTTCTGGAAATCCCCCAGGCCCTGAGAGCCCTGGACGGGGTCATCATGGAGCTGGAGGACTGCGCCTTCCCCCTCCTCGCCGGGGTGGTGGCCACCGACGACCCCAAGGTGGCCTTTAAGGACGCCGACTACGCCCTCCTGGTGGGGGCTGCTCCCCGCAAGGCGGGCATGGAGCGGCGCGACCTCCTGGAGATAAACGGCAAAATCTTCACCGAGCAAGGCCGGGCCCTGGCGGAGGTGGCCAAGAAGGACGTGAAGGTGCTGGTGGTGGGGAACCCCGCCAACACCAACGCCCTCATCGCCTACAAGAACGCCCCTGGCCTCAACCCCCGGAACTTCACCGCCATGACCCGCCTGGACCACAACCGGGCCAAGGCCCAACTGGCCAAGAAGACCGGGGTGGCCGTGGACCGCATCCGCCGCATCGCCGTCTGGGGCAACCACTCCTCCACCATGTTCCCCGACCTCTTCCACGCCGAGGTGGACGGGAAGCCCGCCTTGGAGCTGGTGGACATGGAGTGGTACGAGAAGGAGTTCATCCCCACCGTGGCGGGGCGGGGGGCGGCCATCATCCAGGCCCGGGGGGCTTCTAGCGCCGCCAGCGCCGCCAACGCCGCCATTGAGCACATCCGCGACTGGGCCCTGGGCACGCCGGAAGGGGACTGGGTATCCATGGCCGTCCCCTCCCAAGGGGAGTACGGCATCCCCGAGGGCATCGTCTACTCCTTCCCCGTGACCGCCAAGGGCGGGGAGTACCGCATCGTGGAGGGGCTTAGCATCAACGAGTTCGCCCGCAAGCGCATGGAGATCACGGCCCAAGAGCTCCTGGACGAGATGGAGCAGGTGAAGGCTTTGGGCCTTATCTAATCCCTAAGCCAGACCTCGGGGGCCCACGGGTAGACCACCCAGGCCCCCGTTTCCTTGGCGTAGAAATCGGGTCGGTCCGGCACCTGGTTGCGGCCCGGTTTGAAGTGGAGGGTGGCCACCACGGGCACGCCCCCCGCCTTCCGGATGCGCCCCTTCACGGCGTAAGCGGTGCGGCCCGAGTCCCAGACATCGTCCACCACCAAGACCCGCTTGCCGAAGAGGAGGGGGTCAGGGGGGAACTGGAGGAAGACGGGCTCGGGAAGCGTTTCTTCCCCCTCGTAAAACATCACCGCCGCGGTGAGGATATTCCGGATGGAAAGGGCCTGGGCCAGAAGGGCGGCGGGGATGAGGCCTCCCCGGGCGATGCCCAGGAGGAGGTCAACGGGTTCATCCCGGAGCTTCTCGGCAAGGAGGCGGACCCAGGCGAGAAGCTCGTCCCACGAAAGCGCCTCCCGTTCCATCAGGGCTTGTCCAGCTCAAAGGCCTGGTGCACGGCGCGCAGGGCGGCCTCGGCGTACTCGGCGGGGATGATGACGGAGATGCGCACCTCGCTGGTGGCGATCATCTCAATGTTGGCCCCCGTGGAGGCCACCGCCTGGAACATCTTGGCGGGGATCTCCGGGGCCGAGGCGAGTCCCACCCCCACGATGGACACCTTGGCGATGTCCGGCCTGAGGATGGCCTCGCCGCCGATCTCGGCCAAGACGGGCTCTAGGGCCTCGAGGGCCTCCTGGGCGAAGTCCTTCTTCACGGTGAAGGCCATCTGCTGCCGGGAAGGGTCGTGGCCAGGCACCCCCTGGATGATCATGTCCACGGCGATGCCCCGTTCCGCCAAGGCCTGGAAGACCTTGGCGGCGATGCCCGGCTGGTCGGGAATGCCGATAAGCCCAATCTGGGCGTGGTCCAGGTCCAACGCCGCCCCCGTCACCGCCTTGCCCATCTCCATACTGACCTCCTTCACCAGGGTACCGGGATTGTAGGAAAAACTAGAGCGCACGTGGAGCACCACCCCGTAGCGCTTGGCGTAGTAGACCGCCCGGGGGTGAAGCACCCTCGCCCCCAAGGCTGCCATCTCCAGCATCTGGTCGTAGCCGATGACCTCCAGCTTCCGGGCCTCGGGGATCAGGTGGGGGTCCGTGGTGTAAACCCCTTCCGTGTCCGTGTAAATCTCGCACTCCTTGGCCCCCAAAGCGGCGGCGATGGCCACGGCGGTGGTGTCCGAGCCCCCCCGGCCCAGGGTGGTGATCTCCCCTTCCGGGGTGGTGCCCATAAAGCCAGCGATCACCGCCACGTAGCCCGCCTCCATAGCCTCCTGGATGCGCCTTGGGTCTACCTCGAGGATGCGGGCATCCCCGTAGCGCCCGTCGGTGGTGATGCCGATCTGGTGCTGCACAAACCCCTTGGCGGGGATGCCCATGGCCCAAAGCTGCATGGACAGGAGGGCCACGGAAACCTGCTCCCCCGTGGTGGTGAGGAGGTCCAGCTCGCGGAAAGGAGGTCTCGGGTTCACCCGCTTGGCCAGGGCGATGAGCTCGTCCGTGGTGTGCCCCATGGCCGACACCACCACCGCAAGTTTATGCCCCTTCTCCCGATAATGAGCGATGCGCTGGGCCACCTTGTGGATGCGCTCCAGGTCGCCCACGGAAGTGCCGCCGTACTTTTGAACCACCAGGGCCACGCTCGCCTCCTTCCCGCCCCTGGGGCGGTTTGAAAAGGAATGCTATCACATTTGCCCTTCCTTCCCAAGCCCCGTATCCTGAAAAGACGTGAGCCTGACCCTCGAGGCCTACCACCGCCTCACCCCCCTGCCCCGGGAAGGCGGCTTCCTCTACGTGAAGCCCGGGGCCCGCGGCTACCGGGACCCCGTCTACGAGGCCTTGCAGAAGGCCGTGGCCCCCTTCGGGGAGCGCGCCTTGGACCTGAACCCGGGGGTGGGCTGGGCGAGCCTCCCCCTGGAAGGGCGGATGGCGGTGGAAAGGCTAGAAACCTCCCGGGCCGCCTTCCGCTGCCTGGAACGAAGCGGCCTAAGGGCCCGCCTCGCCCCCCCATGGGAGGCGGAGGAGGGCGCTTACGATCTGGTGGTCCTCACTCTTCCCGCGGGCCGGGGCACCGCCTACGTGGAGGCCACCCTGGTGGCCGCCGCCCGGGCCCTGCGCCTTGGGGGGAGGGCGTACCTGGCGGGGGATAAGAACAAGGGCTTTGAGCGCTACTTCAAAGAGGCCAAGGCCCTTTTCGGGTACGGCGAGGTGATCCGGCGGGAAGGCCCGGTGCGGGTGGCCCTTCTGGAGAAGGAAAAGGAGGCCCCGCCCCTCCCCGCCCTCTGGCGGAGCTTCCAGGCCAGGCTTTTCGGGGAAACCTTCACCTTCCACCACCTCCCCGGGGTCTTTTCCGCCGGCAAGGTGGACCCCGCCTCCATCCTGCTCCTCCAAGCCCTCCGGCAGGCCCTGGGCCCAGAGGGGGTGCGGGGGAAACGGGTCCTGGACCTGGGGGCGGGCTACGGGGCCCTCACCCTGCCCCTTGCCCGGTGGGGCGGGGAAGTGACGGCGGTGGAGGACGACCTGGTTTCCGTGCTTTCTTTGGAGCGAAGCCTTGCAGAAAACCGCCTTCGGGCGCGCGTGCTCCACTCGGACGTGGACGAGGCCTTGACGGAAGGCGAACGGTTTGACATCATAGTTACGAACCCCCCCTTTCACGTGGGGGGTGCGGTCATCCTGGATGTGGCCCAGGCCTTCGTGGAAGCGGCGGCGGCCCGGTTAATGCCGGGCGGTGGGTTTTTTCTGGTGGCGAACCCCTTTCTCAAGTACGAGCCCTTGCTAGAGGAACGCTTCGGTGCCTTCAAAACCCTCTTGGTGAGGGAGTACAAGGTGCTTTACGCCCAAAAGGAGGGAGGACGGCGTTGAAAAAGGCCAAGAGCAAGAAGACCAAAGAGGAGATGGAGGCCAAGGACACCCTCACCACCCTAGAGGCCCTTCCCGAGCCGGAGGCCCCGGGGGAGGACCTGGCGGACCTCCCCGATCCCGACCCCGAGCTCCTGGAAGCGGAGGCGGACCTGGCCCTTCTGGACGAGGGGCTGGACCTGGAAGACGACCTTCTCCTCACCGAAACGGAGGGCGAGGAGCCCTTTGAGGAGGGAGAGGAAGAGCTTTCCGTCCCCAAGGTTTCCACCTCCGACCCCGTGCGCCAGTACCTGCACGAGATCGGGCAGGTGCCCCTCCTCACCCTCGAGGAGGAGATTGAGCTCGCCAGGAAGGTGGAGGAGGGCATGGAGGCCATCAAGAAGCTCTCCGAGGCCACGGGGCTGGACCAGGACCTCATCCGGGAGGTGGTGCGGGCCAAGATCCTGGGCACCGCCCGCATCCAGGAGATCCCGGGCCTAAAGGGGAGGCTGGACCCCAAGACCATTGAGGAGGTGGACCAGAAGCTAAAAAGCCTCCCCAAGGAGCTCAAGCGCTACCTGCACATCGCCCGGGAGGGAGAAGCGGCGCGGCAACACCTGATTGAGGCCAACCTGCGCCTGGTGGTCTCCATCGCCAAGAAGTACACCGGCCGGGGCCTTTCCTTCCTGGACCTAATCCAAGAAGGTAACCAGGGCCTCATCCGGGCGGTGGAGAAGTTTGAGTACAAGCGCCGCTTCAAGTTCTCCACCTACGCCACCTGGTGGATCCGGCAGGCCATCAACCGGGCCATCGCCGACCAGGCCCGCACCATCCGCATCCCCGTGCACATGGTGGAGACCATCAACAAGCTCTCCCGCACCGCCCGCCAACTGCAGCAGGAGCTGGGCCGGGAGCCCAGCTACGAGGAGATCGCCGAGGCCATGGGCCCGGGCTGGGACGCCAAGCGGGTGGAGGAAACCCTGAAAATCGCTCAGGAGCCCGTGTCCCTGGAAACACCCATCGGGGACGAGAAGGACAGCTTCTACGGCGACTTCATACCCGACGAGCGCCTTCCCTCCCCCGTGGAGGCCGCCGCCCAAAGCCTCCTCTCCGAGGAGCTGGAAAAGGCCCTCTCCAAGCTCTCCGAGCGGGAGGCCATGGTGCTCAAGCTTCGGAAGGGGCTCATTGACGGCCGGGAGCACACCCTCGAGGAGGTGGGGGCCTACTTTGGCGTGACCCGGGAAAGGATCCGCCAGATTGAGAACAAGGCCCTGAGGAAGCTCAAGTACCACGAGTCCCGCACGCGGAAGCTCCGGGACTTCCTGGACTAGCCACCGGAGCCGGGAGGGGCGCCTCCAGGGCGCCCCTCTCTTTTTCGCCCACTTGACACGACGGAAAGGGCGCGTTTTTCGCTTTCTCATGTTATAGCGAGCTCTTCAAGGGCCTTCACTCACCTTTTTTGAACCGCGTCAAGCGTTTCAGTAAAGTGGTAAAATCAGGGTACCGGCACCCGCCGGTGGGCATCTTGACAACCAGTTTTCGCCTTAGGCATGGGCTTTATGCGCTTTTCCCTTCTCATCGCCCGTTTCCTATGCGCCTTCCTGACGGCATAAACCCCCAAAAATGGCCCTTATACGGCATGTGCATATTCCAAGCTTCATCTTTCTCATAAACCCCCCTCTGGAGCATGCCCTCCAGAACGTCGTTTTTGAGGGGTTGCCGTTGCAAAAGATGCTTCCCCGTAAGGGGATTGCGACTCATCGTACCTACGCCACGGGACTTCAACCCTCACCATCCTGCGTTGCAAAAGATGCTTCCCCGTAAGGGGATTGCGACGGCTATGAGGAAGGAACCGACGGAGATAGCGGATATCGCCGAGGTTGCAAAAGATGCTTCCCCGTAAGGGGATTGCGACCCCCATCGCATCACCCCCCACACCCGCCTGGCCCCATGACCACCAGTTGCAAAAGATGCTTCCCCGTAAGGGGATTGCGACCCACACTCCCAAATGGCGGGCTTCCCCGACTTGGTTGCCTGGAGTGTTGCAAAAGATGCTTCCCCGTAAGGGGATTGCGACAGGTCGGGGAAGTAGGGCCGTAGAGCTTCGGCGATTTGGTTGCAAGAGATGCTTCCCCGTAAGGGGCTTCCGCTTCTTCAGCGGCCCACGTTGGGCCGCCATGGGTACAAAAAGGCCCCCGCCTAGGCGGGGGCCTTCGCTTTTGAGGGCTAGGTGGGCCTAGCGAGGGGAAACCGCGCCACCTCCACCAGGTCTCCCCCGTCCTGGTCCTTCACCAAGGCCACCTCCTTCACCAAAAAGGAGCGGCGGAAGGGCAAGGGGAGCTTGGCCGCCAAGGCCCTAGCCTCCTCCTCGCCAAGCCCCAGGGCCAGGGTGATGTGGGGAATGTAGCTTGGCCCCTCAATCTCCTTAAGGGGCGGGGCCAGGGGCTCGAGGGCGTGGAAGAGCCTCCGGAAGGCGCTACCCCCGTAGGCCCGGAGGTAGACCACCCCCTGGGGAAAATGGCCCCACCCCCCAAGCCGCAGGCGGAAGGGGGCATGCCCCCGCAGGATGCCCTCGAGGGCAATCTTTAGGGCCTCCTCCTCGTAGGGCCATTCAAAGGGCTGGCGCAGGTTGAGGTGGGGCGGGCCAAACCCCCGCACCCCGTGTTCGGCCTGCAAGGCCTCCAGGAAGGCCCGGAGGTCAGGGGGCGGCCACACCAGCACCCCGTACACGCCGCCAGTATACCTGGATGGCCAAGGCGCCCGGAGGCTTAGCCCTGTCCCAGAAAAATCCGCTTCAGAAACGTAACGGGCCTCGTTTCCGGGACATATTGCCCTTGACTTGTGTCATGATGGGGGTGTGAGCTAAAGCCGTAAGGAGGTAGCTTTATGAAAAAAGCCCTTCTCGCCCTCCTGGCCCTTGGCCTCATGGTGGCCTTTTCCAGCAAGGAGGCCATCCAGAAGGAGTGGGAGCAAAGCGCCCACAACAACGGGGTCATGGGGAACAAGACCCTCACCGAGGCCACGGTGGAGGCACGCCAAGCCAACGCCGCCCACTGCGCCCGTTGCCACAGCGAGCAAGGCTTCCTGGCCTGGTTGGAGCAACTCCAGAAGGGGAACCCCGGAAACCTGGTGGGTCCGGACGGGAAGCCCGCCACCGTGGAATATCTCAAGTCCCTGGGGCTCACCAAGGACCAGGTGAAGCCCATCACCTGCAACACCTGCCACGACCAGGACGGGGACCTGCGCCTCGTCCACGACACCCCCATGCTCCCCTCGGGCTTCAAGGCCACGGCGGTGGGGAACGCCGCCTTGTGCATCACCTGCCACAACTCTAGAAACGGCCGCATCACCTGGAACGCCGAGGACCCAGGCCGCTACACCTACCCCCACGCCTCCAGCCAGGGGGATGTGATCCTGGGCAAGAACGCCTACTTCGTGGACGACACCAAGGAGTGGCCTAACCCCCACGCCTTCTTTACCGGGAACGCCTGCTCCGCCTGCCACATGAGCCTGGCGGGCACCGGGGAATACTCAAGCCACACCTTCAAGGCCCCGGAAAACCTCTGCGCCTCCTGCCACGGGGCCAAGTACACCCAGGAGATGGTCCAGGAGAACACCGAGCACCTCCTCTCCCTCCTCCGGGCTAAGGTGAACGCCAAGGTGCTGGCGGTGCGGGACCGCATCAAGACCGTGCGGGCCTACAACCCCGAAACCGGCCAGTTCACGCCGAACGTGGCGGTGAAGGCCCCGGTGTACCGGGCGGACATCCTCTCCATCGCCGGCCAGATCGCCTTCAAGATGACCCTCACGGACGGGACGGTCCTCTACAGCCAGCTTGGGGACATCCGGGACGAGAAGGGCCAGCCCGTGTTCGCCACCAAGGACCCCGTGGTGCGGGCGGCTTGGAACTACCTCCTCATTGAAAACGATGGCTCCAAGGGCGTGCACAACCCCACCTACACCCGGGCCGTGCTCCTGGCCACTTTGAATGCCTTGCAGTAGGGAAAGGCTTCCTGCCCCCGGGGCCTAGGCCCCGGGGTTTTCCCGTACCATGGAGGCGTGAGCCGCACCTATCTTTACCGGGGGCGCATCCTGAACCTGGCCCTGGAAGGGCGCTACGAAATCGTGGAGCACAAGCCGGCGGTGGCCATCATCGCCCTCCGCGAGGGCAAGATGCTCTTCGTTCGCCAGATGCGCCCCGCCGTGGGCCTTGCCCCCTTGGAAATCCCGGCGGGGCTCATAGAGCCCGGGGAAGACCCCTTACAGGCGGCCCAGAGGGAGCTCGCCGAGGAAACGGGGCTTGCGGGGGACCTGAGCTACCTTTTTAGCTTCTACGTGTCCCCGGGCTTCACCGACGAAAAGACCTTCGTCTTCCTGGCCCAGAACCTAAAGGAGGCCCAGGCCACCCCCGACGAGGACGAGGCCATAGAGGTGGTCTGGCTGGAGCCGGAAAAGGCCTTGGAGCTACACCAGAAAGGCCAAGCGGAGTTTTCCGCCACCGGCCTCGTGGGGGTCCTCTACTACCATGCTTTTCTCCGAGGTCGCTGACGTCCCCAAAGGCCCCAAGGTGGTGGCCGTGGGCTCCTTTGACGGGGTGCACCTGGGCCACCAGTACCTCCTGCGCCAGGCCCTGGCGGAGGCCAAAGCCTTAAAGGAGCCCCTTCTCGTCTACACCTTTGACCCCCCCACCAAGGTCTTCACCCGGGGGGAGGGCTTCCTCATGGACCTCACGGAGAAGGTGGAGGCCCTGAGGGGGGTGGGGGTGGAGCTCATCCTGGCGGTGCCCTTCAACGAAGCGTTCGCCCAAAGGCCGGCGGAGGCCTTCCTGGAAGACCTGAGGGCCCTAGGGGCAAGCCGCATCTACGTGGGGGAGGATTTCCGCTTTGGCCGGGGCCGGGCGGGAGGGGTGGAGGAGCTTTCCCGGGTGGCCCCCACCCGCATCGTCCCCCTCCTCACCCTAGGGGGCGAGGCGGTGAAGAGTAGCCGCATCCGCGCCCTCCTCCTGGAGGGAAGGGTGGAGGAGGCCCGCCACCTCCTGGGCCGTCCGTACGGGGCCTATGGGGTGGTGGTGGAAGGGGAAAAGCTCGGGCGAAAACTGGGCTTCCCCACGGCCAACCTGGCGGTGCACCCCAAGAAGGTCCTACCCCCCGGGGTCTACGCCGTGGAGGTGGAAGGGGCCTTTGGCCGCCACAAGGGGGTGGCCAACGTGGGCACAAGGCCCACCCTGGGCGGGGAGGAAAGGCGGCTTGAGGTCCACCTCCTAGGCTTTGCCGGGGAGCTTTATGGAGAGGAGGCCCGGGTGCGCTTCCTGAAGCGCCTCAGGGAGGAAAGGCGCTTTCCTAGCCTCGAGGCCCTCAGGGCGCAGATCGCCGAGGACGTGGCGCAGGCCCGGGCCTACTTCGGGCTCTAATCCACCCCCGGGTCAAAGTAGGTGAGCTTGGGGTGCTTGTTGGCCCTAAGCTCGTCCAAGCGGCGGACCGGGGTGGTGTAGGGGGCGTTTTCCAGCCACTCCTTGGGCTTTTGCAAGAGCTCCCCCATGGCCTCGGCGAAGGCCTCGAGGGTCTCCTTGCTCTCCGTCTCCGTGGGCTCCACCATTAGGGCCTCCTTGACGATCAAGGGGAAGTAGACCGTGGGGGGGTGGAAGCCCAGCTCCAAAAGCCCCTTGGCCAGGTCCAAGGCCCTATACCCCTGGGGAGGCTGGGCCACGAACTCGTGCATGCAGGGCCCGTCGTAGGGCACCCGGTAGCCCTTTTCCTTCAAGAGCTCCTTCAGGTAGCGGGCGTTGAGAACGGAAAGGGCCGCCGCCCTCTTAAGCCCGGGAAGCCCCAGGGTACGGATGTATGCCCATGCGCGCACCAGGGCCAAGAAGTTCCCGTAGAAGCTCTTCACCCGCCCGATGCTCTTGGGCCGGTCAAAGTCCAGGTAGTACCCCTCCTCCCCCTTGGCCACCAGGGGCACGGGCAGGTAGGGGGCCAGGTGGGCCTTCACCCCCACAGGACCCGAGCCGGGGCCACCCCCGCCGTGGGGCACGGTGAAGGTCTTGTGCAGGTTCAGGTGGACCACGTCAAAGCCCATGTCCCCGGGGCGGGCCCAGCCCATGATGGCGTTCAGGTTGGCCCCGTCGTAGTAAAGCTGCACCCCCGCCGCCTTGGCCAGGCGGGAGATCTCCAGGATGCGCCTTTCAAAAAGCCCCAAGGTGTTGGGGTTGGTGAGCATGATGGCGGCCACGTGGGGGCCGAGCTCCCGCTTGAGGGCCTCGAGGTCCACCTCCCCATCGGGCCCCGAGGGAACCTCCTTTACCTGGTAGCCCGCCATGCTGGCGGTGGCGGGGTTGGAGCCGTGGGCCGAGTCCGGCACCAGCACGAGCCGCCGCGTCTTCCCCTCCCCCCGGTCCTCGTGGTAGGCGCGGATGACCAGGATCCCCGTGAGCTCCCCGTGGGCCCCGGCGGCGGGCTCTAGGGTGATGGCGTCCATGCCCGTGAGGGCCTTCAGGTACTCCCCGAGCTCCCACATGAGGGCCAAGGCCCCTTGGGCCGTCTTGGGGTCCTGGTAGGGGTGGAGGTCGGCGAAAAGCCGCGCCGCCTCCTCGTGGAGCTTGGGGTTGTACTTCATGGTGCAGCTCCCCAAGGGGTAGAAGGTGGTGTCCACCCCCACCTGGCGGCGGGAAAGCCCCGTGTAGTGGCGCACCAGGGTGAGCTCGTCCACCTCGGGAAGCCTAGGCGGGGTTTCCCGCAGGAAGGCCTTGGGGATGAGGCTTTCCGCCTGGGGCGCTTCCTTGACGAGCTTCAGGCCCCGCCTACCCTTGCGGCTCCGTTCAAAAATCAGGGGATAGTTCACGCCAACACCTCCTTCAAGGCATCCCTTAGGGCCAAGAGGTCCTCTTCTTCGTGAAGCTCCGTGGCGGCGAAGAGGGCGAGGTTTTCCCCGTACTCCTCGGGCACGGGGGTGGCGGCGTGGAAACCCCGGGCCGCCAGGGCCGCCCGCACCGCCTCCGGGGGCTTGGGAAGCCTCAGGGCGAACTCGTTGAAGAAGGGCTTGGGCGTGAAGGCCTCCACCCCCGGCACCTCCAGGAGGAGCTGGTAAAGCCGGTGGGCCAGGGCCACGCCCCGGAGGGCCACCTCCTTAAGCCCCTCGGGCCCCAAGGCCGCCAGGTACATGGCCCCCATGAGGGCGGTGAGCTGGGCGTTGGTGGTGATGTTGCTCTTGGCCTTGGCCCGCCTTATGTACTGCTCCCGGGCCTGCAGGGTGAGGATGAAGCCCCGCTTGCCCTCGGCGTCCACCGTCTCGGAAACCAGGCGCCCCGGGAGCTGGCGCACGAAGGCCTTCTTGGTGGCCAGGTAGCCGAAGTGGGGGCCGCCAAAGCCCATGGGCAGGCCCAGGCTCTGCCCATCCCCCACGGCGATGTCCGCCCCGTAGGCCCCCGGGGGCTTGAGGACCCCAAGGGAAAGGGGGTCGGCCACCGCCACGAAAAGGGCCCCCACCCGGTGGGCCGCCTCCGCCAGGGGGGCGAGGTCCTCCAGGGCCCCCAGGTAGTTGGGGTTCTGCCCCACCACCGCCCCCACCCCCTCGGGCACCGGGAAGGAGGGGGTGCGCCCTCCTTCCAGGGGCAGGGTCTTGAGCTCCGCCCCCACCGCCTCCAGATAGGCCTTGAGCACCGCCCGGTACTCGGGGTGAACCCCTTGGGAGACCAGGACCTCCATCCGGCCCGTTTCCCTCAAGGCCAGGAGGACCCCTTCCGCCAAGGCGGTGGCGCCGTCGTACATGGAGGCGTTGGCCACCTCGAGGCCCGTAAGCTCGGCGATCATGGTCTGGTACTCAAAGGTGGCCTGGAGGACCCCCTGGCTCACCTCGGGCTGGTAGGGGGTGTAGGCGGTGAGGAACTCCCCCCGGCCCGCCAGGGCCTGGACCACGGGGGGCACGTGGTGGCTCCGGATCCCCCCGCCCAGGAAGGCCTTGCGGGCGGGCTTGTTCTTCTCGGCAAGCCGCCTCAGCGCCTCCAAAACCGCCCACTCGGGCATGGGCTCGGGCAGGGCGATTTCGGGGTTTAGGATCTCCTCGGGCAGGTGGCGGAAGAGGTCCTCCAGGCGCTCCGCCCCCACCCGCTTAAGCATCTCCTGGATCTCCTCCTCGGTATGGGGCGTATAATCCATAGGTCCATCCTTAAACAAAACCCCCGGGCCATTTGACCCGGGGCCACAGAGGGGCACGCCCCCCCGCCTAAGCCCGTGCGGGGAAGGGCCGCCCTCGGGAAAGCCATGTTAGGCCTCGCTCTCCAAAGCCTCCTGGTACCCATCCGCATCCAGGAGGTCGTCCAGGTCCCCCATGTCCAGGGGGCGGAGGCGGAAGATCCAACCCTCCCCGTAGGGGTCTTGGTTGATGAGCTCCGGGGTCTTCTCCAGGACCAGGTTCACCTCCACCACCTCCCCGGCCACGGGGGCGTAGATATCGGAGGCGGTCTTCACGCTCTCCACCACCGCCACCGCCTCGCCCTTCTCCACCTTGCGCCCCACCTCGGGGAGCTCCACGTAGACCACGTCTCCCAGGGCGTCTTGGGCGTAGTCGGTGATGCCCACCAGTACCGTGTCCCCTTCGGGCAGGGCCCACTCGTGGGTCTTGGTGTAAAAGCGGTCCTTGGGTATGTCCATAGCGCCTCCTAACCCCCGCTATTTTAGCGGCACAAAGGGCAAGGGGCTAAGGGAAGCCTGTACCCGCCTTCCCCGCACCTCCACGAAGAAGGGCGCTTCCGCCCCCTCCTCCACGTAGGCCAGGGCGATGCCCTTTTCCAGAAGGGGAGAGTAGCCCCCGCTCGTCACCCGGCCCACCGGGGCTTCGCCGGAGAATACCCGGTAGCCTTCCCGGGGGATGCCCGTTTCCAGGACCAAGCCCACGAGCTTTTCCCGGCAGGCTCCGGAAAGCATGGCCTCCTTGCCGAAAAAGGCCTTCTCCTTCTTCACCACCCAGGCCCAAGGGGTGCAGAGGGGGTTGGTGGTGTCGGTGAGCTCGTGGCCGTAGAGGGGGAAGCCGGCCTCGAGGCGCAGGGTATCCCGGGCCCCAAGGCCACAGGGCTTCGCCCCCGCCTCCACCAGGGCCAGGAAGACCGCCTCGGCGTCCTCGGGGGCCAGGAAGAGCTCAAACCCGTCCTCCCCCGTGTACCCCGTGCGGGCAAGGAGGGCAGGGCGGCCCGCCACCTGGGCCTGGAAGACATCGTTCTTCTTGCGCCCCTTTAGGTCGGCGTCGGTAAGCCCCTGCAGGAGGCTTTCCGCCTTGGGGCCTTGGAGGGCGAGGAGGGCGGTGGCCTCGGAGCGGTCCAAAAGCTCCACCCGGAAGCCTTCTGCCAAGGCCTCGAGGTGGGCGAAGTCCTTGGCGATGTTGGCGGCGTTGACCACCATGAGGTACTCCGCCTCGCCCAGGCGGTAGAGGTAGATATCGTCCACCACCCCGCCCCTTTCGTTTGGGAGCATGGAGTACTGGGCCCTCCCCACCTTGAGCCGGGCGGCGTCGTTCGCCGTGGCCCACTGGAGGAAGGGGAGCGCCTCCTCCCCCCGCACCCAGAACTCCCCCATGTGGCTCACGTCAAACACGCCCGCTTCCCGCCTCACCGCCAGGTGCTCCTCCACGATGGAGGTGTACTGCAGGGGAAGGGCGTAGCCGGCAAAGGCCACCATGCGCCCGCCCAGGCGCAGGTGGGCCTCGTAAAGGGGGGTGCGCTTCATACCAAGGCTATGCTACCCCTAAAAGAGCTCGCGCCTCAGGGCCTCGGCGGAGTTGTCCTCCAAGACCTCCTCCCGCTTGGTGGCCCAGGCGGGGAAGGGGAAGCGCACCAAAAGGGGCACGGGGATCTCCGGCTGGTGGAGGATCACCCACCCCTGGGGCAGGATGAGGGCCCGTTGGCGGAAGGTGGTGGGGAGGTAGCGGTACTCGGGGCGCTCCGCCTCGGCGGCGTCCAGGCGGCCCACCACCCTTATGGCGGCGTTCCCCACCACCCGGCGCTCCACCTCGCTCGCCGTCTGCTCCGCCCCGATGAGGATGACGCCCAAGGAGCGGCCCCTTTCCGCGATGTCCAAAAGCACGTCCTTGATGGGGCCCTCCTCGTCCCGGGGGGCGTACTTGTTGAGCTCGTCCAAGACGATGAAGACCCGGCCCCGGTACTGCCCCCGCTCCTTGCGCTCAAAGACGTCCTTGAGGAGGCTTCCCACCACGAACATCTGCGCCTGGGGGGAGAGCTTGGCCAGGTCCACCACGTGGACCTGCTCGCCCTTCAGGGGGTCTGGGGGGTTTCCGGGGCGGTCGCCCCGGATGAGGTGGGCCACGTTCTCCACGCTGGCCCTAAGCCGCCTCACGAAGGCCTCGAGGGTGCCCCGGGCCTGCCTTGCGGTCCAGGACCTGTCCCCTTCCCCCTCCCCCGTTTCCGGGCCCAGGAGCTTGTACTCCAGGTAGCGCACCAGGTCGGCGAAGCTCCTTAGGGGCACTTTGCCCAGGGCGTCAAAGGCCTTCGCCTCGGGTAGCTCCTCCCGGGGCCAGTCGTCCACCAGGAGGTGGGGGCCCTTCTGCCCCTCGGCGAGGCGCCGGAGCTTTTCCGTGAGGTGCTGGACCAAAAAGCCCAGGTTGGTCATGAAGCCCCGGTCGGCGAAGAGGAAGGGGAGAAGCCCCCTTTGGCAGAACTGGACCAGGTCGTAGTGGTAGGCCCGCACTCCCTCGAGGCGGGTGTCCACGTCGGGCACGTACCCGTCCTTCTTGGGAGGGGCCAGGAAGGCCACGCTCCTAAAGGGCGTGGGGGGAAGGCCCAGGGCCTCGTACTCCGCCTTGGCCTCCTCCGTGAGGCGGGCGTTGGGCTTGTCCAGGAAGAAGAGGTCCTCCCCCTTCACGTTGAAAAGGAGGACCTTGGCCTGGTGGGCGTCCTCCAAGACCCCGCTTTCCAGGAGGCTCTTGAGGAGGAAGGTGGCGTAGCTGGTCTTGGCCGCCACCCCGCTGATGCCGGAGATGTTCACGTGCCCGCCCTTCACCCCGTTCAGAAACTCCAGGTTCAAATAGGCCACCTCCCCGTTCTTGAGGAGGCCGGCGGGGAGCTTGGTGGTCCCCTTTTGGTTCCGCATGCCCTCGTAGTAGAGGGCGAGCTCCAGGTCCTCCCCCTTCGCCAGGTAGACGGGGGAGCCGGGGTCGGGCGGGAAGAACTCCTCGGGGAGGATGCGGGTCACGCTCACGTGGGCCACGTAGGCCAGGCTCACGGGGATGTGCCCCTCCACCGCCAAGAAGGTGTCCGTATCGTAAGTTTCCCCCTCGTGCACCTTGGCCACGTGGTCCACCATGCCGAAGTAGCGCACCCTGCCCACCTTGGGGTGGAAGCCTTCCACCACCACCAGGTCGTCCAGTCTCAGGAGGCCCTCCCCCTCCACCCCCACCCAGAAGGCCAAGGGGGTGGCCTCCCGGCTACCCAAAACCACGCCCACCCGTTCCATCAACCACCTCCCAAGTACCGAGCCAAAAGCCGGGCCACCACCTCGCGGCTTCCCATCCTACGGCCCAACTCCCTTTCCAAGCCCCCCACGGGGGTGAGGTTCTGGGGCGCCCTGGGGTCCTTCACGGGGTGGGAGGCCAGGGCGGGGAAAAGGCTTAGGGAAAGCGCCGCAAGCCACCCATAGGGGCCATCCAAAGGGGTTTCCAGGCGCAAAAGCCCCGCCTCCGGGGGCCTCACCCCCTCCGGGGGCAGGGGCAGGCGCAGGTACCAGCTTGCAAGCTCCAACCCCTTGCGCCGGATGCGGAAAAGGGGGGTCCTCTCCCCGGGGGCGAGGGCCGCCAAGAGCGCCTCCTTTTCCGGGGGCAGGTAGCGGGCCCAATGGGTCTTGATGTAGCCCAGGATGGGCCCCACCCTCTTGAGGCGCACGGGGCCATCCACCACGAGAAGCCCCCCGGAAAGCTCCTGGGCCACCTCCGCCTCGAGGTTGGCCCTCGCCCGCCGCAAGCCCTCCTGGAGGGCGTAAACCCCTTCCCCCTCCGCCGGGAAAGGCTCGTAGCGGAGTTCCCCTACCCTCAGGGGCTCGGAAAGCCCCACCCCCACCCGGCGCACCCTGGGGGGCAGGAGGCGCATCCTCCCCCCCTCGTAGACCACGGCCCCCGCGGCCACGCACCCCAAAAGGGCAAGCCGCCTTCCCTCCGCCAAAAGCCCCTCCGCCCGCTCCTTGCCGTCCAGGAAGTAAAGGGGCTCGGGCCAAGGGAGGGCCTCCGCCCTCCTCGCCGCCCAGGGCTCCTCCAGGGGCCAGAACCCCTCGGGCTCCGGCCCTTCGGGCAAGAGGTCCTGGGCCTGGGGGAGCTCTAGGGCGTAAAGCCGCCAGGCCATGCCCCTAGATTACCGGGGCGGGGCGGTAGGGGAGGTACTTGGGCTCCCAGAAGCGGCTTTGCACGAAGGCGTAAAGCTCGGGGAAGGAAAGCCCCTGGATGCGCTCTTCCTCCGCCACGCCCTCCTCCAGGGCCTTCCGCATGACCCGGGCGGCCACGTAGGGGGAAACCTCCCTGAGGTGGCGCACCGGGGGGTAAAGGAGGTCGGGGAAGCGCTCTCGGGTGAACTCGTAGAGGGCGTAGGCGGCCTCGAGGACCATCCCGTCCGTCACCTCCCGGGCCCGGGCCAATACCGCCCCCAGGCCGAGCCCAGGGAAGATGAAGGCGTTGTTCCCCTGGCCCACGGGGATGGTCCGGCCCTTGTAGCCCACGGGGGGGAAGGGGCTACCCGCCGCCACCAGGGCCTGCCCTTCCGTCCAGTAGATGAGGTCGTCGGGCAGGGCCTCGCTGGCCGAGGTGGGGTTGGAAAGGGGGAAGATCACGGGCCTAGGGGTGTTTTCCAGCATGGCCCGCACCACGGGCTCGGTGAAGCTTCCCCCCTGGCCCGAAAGGCCGAGGAGCACCGTGGCCCGGGCGTTTTGGATAGTCTCCAAAAGGTTTGGGTACTCGCCGGAAAAACGCCAGTCCCGAAGGCGCTCCCGCTTCTGGGCGAAGGGCCGCTTGTAGGCCTCCATGTTCCGCCCCTCCACCAAAAGCCCCCGGGAGTCCAGGACCAAGACCCGGGCCTTGGCCTCCTCCTCGCTCAGGCCCTCCCGCTTCATCCCCTCCACCAAGGCCCAGGCCACGCCAACCCCCCCGGCCCCCGCCCCGTAGACCACCACCACCTGCTCGGAAAGCCGCTCCCCTTTGAGGCGGCAAGCGGAAAGCACCCCGGCCAGGGCCACGGCCCCCGTGCCCTGGATGTCGTCGTTGAAGGAGGGCACCACCTTGCGGTAGCGCTCCAGCACGGTAAAGGCCGCCTCCTTGGCGAAGTCCTCCCACTGGATGAGGGCCTTGGGGTAGCGCTTGCGCACCGCCTCCACGAAGCGGTCCAGGAACCGGTAGTAGGCCTCGCCCCTCAAGCGCTTGTGCCGCACCCCAAGGTAGAGGGGGTCGTTGAGGAGGTCCTCCCGGTCCGTGCCCACGTCCAACTCCACGGGCAGGGTCTTGTCGGGCCCCACCCCGCCCACGGCGGTGTACAGGGTGAGCTTGCCGATGGCGATGGCCATCCCCCCATACCCCTGGTCCCCGATGCCGAGGATGGCGGAGGAGTCCGTGGCCACGATGAGGCGCACCTCCTCTAGGGGGACATTCGCCAGGGCCTCCTCCACCCGGTCAATGTTTCGGGTGCTCACGGTGAAGCCCCGGGGGTAGCGGTAGATGTGGGAGAACTCCCGCACCGCCTCCCCCACCGTGGGGGTGTAGAGGATGGGGAGCATCTCCTCCAGGTGGTCCACCAAAAGGGCGTAGAAGAGGACCTCGTTGCGGTCTTGGAGGTGGCGGAGGTAGATGTGCTTGTCCAGGGGGGAGGCGATGAGGCGGTAGCGGCGGTAGACCCGTTCCTTCTGCTCCTCCAGGGTGTTCACGTGGGGAGGCAGGAGGCCTTCTAGGCCCAGAGCGCGCCTTTCCTCCTCGGTGAAGGCCGTGCCCTTGTTGAGGAGGGGAAGCCTTAGGAGGAGAAAACCCGTGACGTAAGGCTCCAGGTAACGTTCGCCCTTTTCGTCCCGCTTGACGTCGTAATAGCGGCTAACCGGCATGCCCCTATTTTTCCACCCCAGCCACGGACAATGGCCCCAAAGGGTGGGGAAGCCCCCCGCCCTCGAGGCCCTTCCTCAGACGTTGAAGCCGAACATGCGCATCATCCGCTTCCCCTCCTCCGTCATGCGCGCCGGGGTCCAAGGCGGGGTCCAGACGAACTCCACGTTCACCCCCTGGACCCCAGGTAGGCGCATGACCGCCATCTCCGCATCCGCCTTCACCACGTCCTGGGCGGGGCAGCCGATGGCGGTGAGGGTCATGGTGATGTCCACCATGCCGTTTTCGTGCACCTCCACGTCGTACACGAGGCCTAGGTCCACGATGTTCACCGGGATCTCCGGGTCGTAGACCACCTTGAGGGCCTCGAGGACCTCTTCCTTGGTAGGCAGCTTGGCCTCCGCTTCCATGCCCTTCAGTATACCCGGAAAACCCTATCCCCTTTTCCGGGGTTGTATAATGGCCCCGGTTGGGGAGTAGCCCCAAGCCGGTACCCCGTCAGGACGGGCCTTGGGCCCCGGGGGCCGGGGGCAGGAAGCCCGGGCAAGACCACCGCTCAAGCGGTGGTCTTTTCTTTGTGGAGGTAGGGAATGGAAGCGGGTGTCCTTTCGGTGATCCTCATCCTGGTGGCCCTGGAGGTGATCCTCTCCGCGGACAACGCCCTGATCCTCGGGGTCATCGTGCAGAAGCTTCCCGTGCACCTGAGGCGGAGGGCGCTCTTCTACGGCATCCTGGGCGCCTACGTGCTTAGGGGCCTTGCCCTCCTCTTCGCCGCCCTCGTCATCCAGCTCTGGTGGGTCCAGGTCCTGGGGGCGGCCTACCTCCTCTTTATCGCCCTCAGGCACTTCCTGAAGCCGGAGGAGGCCCACGCCCCGCCCCCTCTAGAGGTGAGCGCCGCCCAGTTCTGGAAGGTGGTGGCCCAGGTGGAGCTCATGGACCTGGCCTTCGCCGTGGACTCGGTCCTGGTGGCCGTGGCCCTTTCCGACAAGCTTTGGGTCATCTACACCGGGGTCTTCCTGGGCATCCTGGCCCTCAGGATGCTGGCAAGCCTGGTGGTCACCCTCCTGGACCGCTACCCCCGCTTCAAGCACCTGGCCTACGTGGTGGTGGGCCTCGCCGGGGTGAAGCTCCTTGTGGGCGGCTGGGACAAGCTCGCCAAGGAGGTCCTCCACCGGCCCGAGCTCGCCCTGGGCCTGGACAAGGAGGCCTTTAGCCTCCTCATCCTGGGGGTCCTCCTCCTGGGAAGCCTTTGGGCCCTGAGAAGGCCCAAGGAGCAAGCCGCCTAGGATGTGGGCCTACCTCGCCCCCGCCTTCGTCCTCTTCCTGGAAGTGGGGTTTCCTTTCGGCCTTTTCGTCCCCGGGGGGGACACCCTGCTCCTGGCCTTGGGGGCTCTGGCGGGGGAGGGGCGGCTTAGCCTCTTCCCCCTTCTCCCCCTTCTCTTCCTGGGAAGCTTCCTGGGGCATGGGGTGGGCTACGCCATCGGCCGGGCCCTGGGCAAGGAGGTGCGCAGGCGGCTACCCGAGGCGCTTCTTGCCCGCGCCGAAAAGGTCTTGATGCGCTTTGGCCCCACGACCCTCCTCCTCGCCCCCTTCCTCCCCGGGGTGCGCACAGCCCTCCCCCTCCTCCTCGGGGCCTTAGGCTTCCCCCTCGCCCTTTACCTGGTTCTTGCCGCCTTGGGAAGCCTCCTTTGGACCCAGGGGCTCGTCCTCTTCGCCTACTTCCTCGGCCAAAGGGTTTCCCCTTGGCTCCTTTGGCCCCTCCTTCTCCTCCTCGCCCTCCTCCCCCTCCTCCGGCGGCGCTAGACGTACTTCTCCCCCCGCACCACGAAGACGTTCTCCACGTAGGCGATCACGGCGTAGTGGGGGAAGTACGCCTCCTGCAGGCGCTCCAAGATCTTCAGGGCCACCTCCTCGGAAACGATGGTTTCCAGGCGGATGTTCTGCCCCTCCCAGTCCACGCTCCGCACCCCCCGGGAGCCCTCCCCCCGGGCGGGGACGATGGTGTAGCCCTTGGCCCCAAGCCGCTTGATCTCCTCCACCAGCTTCTTCTCCAAGAGGCTTTCCGCCACGATGGTCACCAGCTTCAAGGGCACCAGGTTCACGGCTCACCCCCCTATCGCCTTGGCCAGGGCGTGGTAGATGGGTATCCCCAAGACCAGGTTAAAGGGAAAGGTGACGGCCAGGCTCGCCCCCAGGTACAGGCTCGGGTTGGCCTCAGGCAAGGCGATGCGCACCGCCGCCGGGGCGGCGATGTAGCTGCTGCTGGCCGCCATGGCCCCAAGCACCATGGCCCCTCCCGGGGAAAGCCCCACCAGGTGGCCCAAATAGACCCCAAGGGCCCCGTGGAGGAGGGGGAGGAGCGTCCCGTAGAGGACCAGGCGGAAGCCCACCTGCCTCAGGACGGAAAGCCTCGAGGCCGCCACCATCCCCATGTCCAGGAGGAAGAGGGTGAGGGCCCCGTAGAAGGGGTCCACGAAGAAGGGCTTGACCCGCTCCATCCCCCTCTCCCCGGAGAGGGCCCCCACCACGAGCCCCCCAAGGAGGAGGACCACGCTCTTGCCCGTGAGGACCTCCCGCAGGGCCTCGTGCAGGTTCCCCCCTCCCCGCTTGCCCAAAAGGAGGGCCACCACGATCCCCGGCACCTCCAGGAGGGCCACCAGGGTGGGCAAGAACCCCTCGGGCCTTTCCCCCAGGGCCTGGGCGAAGGTGAGGGCGGCGAGGAAGGTCACGGCGGAAACCGAGCCGTAGTGGGCGGCCAAGGCGGAGGCGTCCACCCGGCTTACCCTGAGGGCCCTCCGGGCCAGGAAATAGCCCGTGAGGGGCCGCAAAAGCCCGAGGAGGAGGGTGGCCAAGGCGGGAAGAAGGACGACCAGGAAAGGCGTCTTGGAAAGCTCCACCCCGCCCTTAAAGCCGATGGCGAAGAGGAGGTAGATGGATAGCGCCGTGTACAGGGCCTCGGGGAAGGCCAGGTCGCTTTTCAAAAGCCTCGCCGCCACCCCCAGGAAGAAGGCCAGGACCATGGGGGAGAGGAGGTTGAGCCGCAGGATCTCTAGGGCGTCCATACCTCCAAGCTTTACTGCGGGAAGAAGGGCTTTTACAATCCGGTACGATGGCGCCTTTGGTAGGTCTCATCATGGGCTCCCGCTCGGACTGGGAAACCCTGCGCCACGCCGCGGAAACCCTGGACGCCTTGGGCGTCCCCTACGAGGTGCGGGTGGTTTCCGCCCACCGCACCCCTGACCTCATGGCCGCCTACGCCAAAAGCGCCGAGGAACGGGGCATCCAGGTGATCATCGCCGGGGCGGGGGGGGCGGCCCACCTCCCGGGCATGACCGCCGCCCACACCCCTTTGCCCGTCTTAGGGGTCCCCGTGGAAAGCCAGGCCCTCAAGGGGCTAGACTCGCTCCTTTCCATCGTGCAGATGCCCGCCGGCGTCCCCGTGGGCACCCTGGCCATCGGGAAAGCAGGGGCGGTGAACGCCGCCCTCCTCGCCGCCAGCATTATCGGCCTCAAGCACCCCGAGGTGATGGAGCGCCTCAAGGCCTACCGCAAGGCGCAGACGGAGGCCGTCCTGGCCCACCCCGACCCCCGGGAGGAAGCGTGAGGGTGGGCATCCTGGGCGGGGGGCAGCTTGGGCGGATGCTGGCCCTGGCGGGCTACCCCTTGGGGCTTTCCTTCCGCTTCCTGGACCCTTCCCCCGAGGCCTGCGCCGGGCAGGTGGGGGAGCTTTGCGTGGGGGCGTTCGCCGACCTCGAGGCCCTCTCCCGCTTCGCCCAGGGCCTAGACCTCGTCACCTACGAGTTTGAGAACGTCCCGGTGGAGGCGGCCAAGCGCCTCGCCGAAAGCCTTCCCGTCTTCCCCCCTCCCAAGGCCCTGGAGGTGGCCCAGGACCGGCTCGCCGAGAAGGCCTTCATGGCCGCCCTAGGGGTCCCCACCCCCCCTTTCCGCCCCGTGGACGGGGAAGGGGACCTGAGGGCGGCCCTGGAAGCGGTGGGCCTTCCCGCCCTCCTCAAGACCCGCCGCGGGGGCTACGACGGCAAGGGGCAGGCCCTGGTGCGGACGGAAGGCGAGGCCCTGAGCGCCCTTAAGGCCCTCGGGGGCCAGGGCCTCATCCTCGAGGGCTTCGTCCCCTTTGACCGGGAGGTTTCCCTCCTCGCCGTGCGGGGGCGGGACGGGGCCCTGGCCTTCTATCCCCTGGTGGAAAACCACCACCAAGGGGGGATCCTCCGCCTCTCCCTCGCCCCCGCCCCCGGGCTTACGGAAGCCCTGCAGAGGAAGGCGGAGGCCTACGCCAGGGAAGCCCTCCTGGCCCTGGACTACGTGGGCGTCCTGGCCCTGGAGCTTTTCCAGGTGGGGGAGGAACTCCTCTTCAACGAGATGGCTCCCCGGGTCCACAACTCCGGCCACTGGACCCTGGAGGGGGCGGAGACGAGCCAGTTTGAAAACCACCTGAGGGCCATCCTGGGCCTCCCCTTGGGGAGCACCGCCCCTAGGGGATTTAGCGCCATGGCGAACCTCATCGGCCTCAAGCCGGACTTCGCCCAGGCCCTGGCCCTGGAGGGCGCCCACCTCCACTGGTACGGCAAGGGGGTGCGCCCCGGGCGCAAGGTGGGCCACATCACCCTGAGGCGGGACACCTGGGAGGCGCTCCAAGGGGACCTGCCCCGGCTCCTCGCCCTGGCGGGAAGCCCCGGTATAATCGGGGGCAAAGGAGGCCAGGTATGGACCGGACCCAGCGCCTAAGGGAGGTTATCCGCGCGGCCAAGGCCCACCCCGTCTACCGGGAAAAGCTCAAGGACGTGGACCCGGAGGAGGTGTCCCCCGAGACCCTCTCCGCCCTGCCCCTCACCACCCGGGAGGAGTGGGTGGCCTACCTCAAGGAACACCCCACCCCCCCGGAAGGAGCGAGGCTCATGCACCTCACCCCAAGCCCCCTCATGGGCTGGATGCCGGAGTACCTCTCCGAGGAGGACCTCCGCTACCAGGCGGAGGCCTTGGCCCGCCACTACCGGCGGCTGGGCCTTGTGGGAAAGCGGGTCCTCGTGGCCTTCAGCTACCACGTCTTCGCCGGGGGGTGGCTCTTCCACGAGGCCTTGGTCCTGGCGGGGAACCTGGTCTTCCCCCACGGGCCCGGGGAGGCGGGGCGCATCGCCGAGCTGAGCCCCCAGTTTGACGTGCTGGTTACCAACCCTTCCTTCGCCCTTAAGGTGGCCCAGGCGGGGGGGCGGTTTGGCCTCCTTCTGGCGGGCGGGGAGCCCTTCACCTCGGTGCCCGGCTTCCGGGAAAAGGTGGAAGCCCTCCTGGGTGGGGTGGCCCTGGACGCCTACGGCACCAGCGAGCTCGGCATCGTGGCCGGGGAGAACCTGGCCAAGGACGGGCTTTGGGAGATCCCCGAGATGGCCGTCCTGGAGGTGCTAGACCCGGAAACCCTAAGGCCCGTGGCGCCCGGGGAAAAGGGGGAGCTCGTGGTCACCGCCCTAAGCCGCACCCTCATGCCCATGGTGCGCTTCCGCACCGGGGACCTGGCCATGGCCGAGCGCCGGGAAGGGCTTACCGTCCTCCCCCGTGGGGTCTTCGGCCGCACGGACCAGATGGTGAAGGTGAAGGGGGTAAAGCTCTACCCCACGGAGCTCGCCCCCCTCCTAGCGGGCTTCGGCCTGGACCCCAAGGGCTTCCAGGTGGTGGTGGAAAGGAAGCTGGAGGGCACGGACAAGCTGGTGCTCCGCCTGAAGGCGGACAAGGTGCCTCCTGGGCTTTACGAGGCCATCCAGAAGGCCACGGGGCTCAGGCTGGACGAGGTGGAACTCGTAAGCGAGCTGGAAGGGGGCCTCGTGGTGGACCGCCGCTTCTAGCTCGTTAATCTCTTCTCATAACCCCAGGGGTATACTTCCCCCAAAGCAACGGGGCCCTTGCGGTATAGTGAGGGCAAACCCTGTGCCTTGCGGAAGGAGGCGAGATGCGGTTTTTCGTGCTGGGGGATGTTTCCGTGGACCTGCTCTTTTTCGTGGAGCGCATACCGGAACCTGGGGAAGAGGTGCCCTCGAGGCGGGCCCTGATGAAGCCGGGGGGTGCAGGGGGCACCCTGGCGGCCCAGCTGGCGAGCCTCGGCCACCGGGTCCTGCTGGCCGGGCGGGTGGGCCAGGACCCCTTCGCCGAGCTCGCCCTTAGCCGGGTGCGGGAGGTGGGGGTGGACCTGAAGTACCTTCAGGAAGACCCCAACCACACCACGAGCTCCGTCCTCATCCTGGTGGTGCCCGGCGGGGAGCGGGCCATGGTGAGCGCGGAAGGGGCGAGCCGCTACCTGGATCCCGCCCTCTTCAAACCCCGCTACCTGGACGCCGTGGACGCCGTGGTCCTCTCCGCCTACGCCCTGGTGGGGGGGCCCACCCGGAGCTACGCCGTGGAGGTCCTCGAGGCGGCGAGGAAGCGGGAGCTTCCCGTCTTCGCCGACCTGGGCACGGGGGCGGTGCGGGCGGCGGGGGCGGAGCTTCTGAAGTACCTGCGGGGCGTGGCCTGGCTCCTTATGAACCAGACCGAACTCCTCGCCCTCACCGGCGCCTCCTCCCTCTCCGAAGGGGTGGCCCGGCTCCGGGCCGAGGGGTTTTCCCACCTGGCCATCAAGGTGGGGGCCATGGGCTCCATCGTGGTGACCCCGGAAGGGGAAGAGCTTCTAGAGCCCTTCCCCATTGAGGACATCGTGGACTCCACGGGGGCCGGGGACGCCTACACCGCCGCCTTCGCCCACGCCATCCTGGAAGGGAGAAGCCCGGTGGAGGCGGGAAGGCTCGCCAACCTGGCGGGGGCCTTGGCGGCCACGGGGCTTGGGGCCCAGGGCCGCCTCATCACCCTAGAGGACCTCAAAGTAGCGGCGGGCTAGCGCCAAAAAGGCCAGGCCCGCCCGGCCGCTCTTCTCCGGGTGGAACTGGGGGGCGAGGAGGTTGTCCTGGGCCAAAAGGGCGGTGAAGGGGGTCCCCTCGTACTCCCCCACCCCGAGGGCGTACGGGGTGAGGGGGCCATAGTAGGAGTTGGCGAAGTAGAAGTGGCGGCCCGTGAGGCTGGCAAAAAACCCTCGGAACTCCAGGGCGTTCCAGCCCATCTGGGGAATCCGTCCCCGGGGAAAGCGGCGCACGAGCCCCGGCACCCGCCCAAGCCCCTTCACCCCGGGGGCCTCCTCGCTCCCCTCGTAGAGGACCTGCATCCCCACGCAGATGCCCAGGAAAGGAAGCCCCTTTTCCAGGTGGGCCAGGACCCTTTCCAGGAAGCCGCTTCGGGCAAAGGCCTCCATCACCTGGCCGAAGTGGCCTTGGCCCGGGAGGACCAGAAGGTCCGCCTCCGGAAGGGCTTTGGGGTCAGCGGAGACCGCCACGGCGAAGCCCGAGGCCTCGAGGGCCTTGGCGGCGCTCCGGAGGTTCCCCGAGCCGTAGTCCATGAGGAGGGCCCGCACTAAAGCACCCCCTTGGTGCTGGGAAGCCCCTCCCCCGTGAGGCGGGTGGCCTTGTGAAGGGCCCGGGCCAAGGCCTTAAAGCTCGCCTCCAGCACGTGGTGGGCTTCCCGCCCCGCCAAAAGCCTCAGGTGGAGGGTGAGCCGCCCGTGGTTCACAAGCCCCCGCAGAAACTCCCGCAGGTGGTAGGGGTTCACCCCGCCCGCCTCCCCCACCACGGGCCACGCCTCGGGCCGGTACGCCAGGTGGGGGCGGCCCGAAAGGTCCACCACGCAGAGGACCAGGGTTTCGTCCATGGGGGCGAAGGCCTCCCCGTAGCGCTCTATACCCCTCCCCTCCCCCAAGGCCTCCTTCAGGGCCATGCCCAGGGTGATGCCCACGTCCTCCACCAGGTGGTGCACGTCCACCTCGAGGTCCCCCTTGGCCTCCACCTCCAGGAGGAAGCGCCCATGCCGCTGGAGCTGGAGGAGCATGTGGTCCAGAAAAGGGAGCCCCGTGGCCACCTTGCCCCCCACGGGGCCATCCAGGCCCAAGCGGAGGCGGACCCAGGTTTCCGCCGTGGCCCTCTCCACCAAGGCCTCACGCATACACCCCTCCAAAGGCCGCCCGCAAGAAGGCGTCCATCTCCTCCTTCCGCCCCACGGTGACCCGGATGCACCCCGCCAGGCCCGGATAATGGTCCTGCCGCCGCACCAAAACCCCTTGGGCGAGGAGGTGGCGGAAGGCCGCCTCGGCGTCCGGGGTCCGCACCAGGAGGAAGTTGGCGTGGCTCGGGTAGGGGTGCCAGGTGGGGTGGGCCTTTAGGGCAGCGTGGACCCGCTCCCTTTCCCGCACCACCTCCGCCACCACCTCCCCCACGTAGCCCGGGTTCTCCAAGACCACTTCCAGGACCGCCCCGGTGTGGGCGGGGAGGACGAAGGGAGGCAGGATCTCCCGCACCACCCCCGCCACCCGGGGGTGGGCCAGGAGGTACCCCGCCCGGACCCCCCCCAAGGAGAAGGCCTTGGAGAAGGTGCGGAGGAAAGCCACGTGGGGGTTATCCCTTCCCAAGGGGCTAAAGTCCGTGCCGGCGAACTCCCGGTAGGCCTCGTCCACCACGAGAAGCCCCCCCACAGCCCTCGCCCTTTCCGCCAAAGCCGCCACCGCCTCCCCGGGGAAAAGCGCCCCCGTGGGGGCGTGGGGGTTGGGGAGGAAGAAGACCCCGCCCCGAAAGGCGGCGAGAAGCTCCTCCAAGGGCAAGGAAAAACCCTCCCCCAAGGGCACCGCCCGGTAGGGGGTGCCCGCCACCCGGGCGGCGTGGGCGTAATGGGGGAAGGAAGGGGAAAGGTCCAAGACCTCCTCCGCCGCCAGGCTCAGGGCCAGGATGAGGAGGTTGGACCCGGGCGCAAGGACAATTCCCTCCTCCGGCCAGTCCAAGAGGGCGGCGAGCCGCCTTCTCAGGGTTTCGGCGTGGATCTCCGGGTAGCGGTTCCACGCTAGTCCCCTAAGCCGCTTAAGGGCCTCCTCCTTCAGGGCCTCGGGCAGGTCAAAGGGGCTTTCGTTTTGGTCCAGCTTTACCGGGGCCTCCTCCTTCTTGTAGGGGTAGGGGGTAAGGTCCCGGAGGTGCGCCTTGAAGGCCCGCATGCCCCGAGTATAGCGGTAGACTGGGGGCATGAACCGGGCCAAGGACTGGCTTCTCCAGGCGGGAAGGCACGAGTGGGCCTGCTTCGCTGCCCAGCAGTCTGCGAAAAAAGCCGTCAAGGCCCTGCACCTTCACCTGGGCCAGGAGGCTTGGGGGCACCTCATCGCCCGCCTTCTGCGGGAACTTCCCATCAAGGTTCCCGAAGAACCGGTGGAATGGTTCCGGTATCTGGACAACCTCTACATTCCCACCCGCTACCCCGATGCCTTCCCCGAAGGCCCATCGGCGGAGCACTAGGGCCCCCTACAAAGCGAGGAGGCGCTAAACCATGCCCGTGCGGTCCTGGCGTTCGTCCGTGCCCAGATGGCCCAATAGGGAGGAGGTGGAGGAGGCCCTCAGGGCCTGGATGGCCCGCCACCCCATCCCAGGCCTCCTGGCCCTAGGGTATTTCGGCTCCTACGCCAGGGGGCGATTACGGGGTGAGGAACGACCTGGACCTCGTTTTGGTGGTGGAGGAAAGCGGCCTTCCCCCCTACCGCAGGACCGCCACCCTGCCCCTGGAAGAGCTACCCGTCCCCACGGAAGCCCTGGTCTACACCCTGGCGGAGTGGCAGGCCCTTCCAAAACAAAGCCCCCGCTTCGCCCAAGCCCTCCGGAAGGAAACCCGCTGGCTCCTCCCTCCCCCCTAGCGCCAGGCCACCACCCGCTCCAAGGGCAGGCGGTGGGAAGGGTAGCCCTCCTCGGCGGGATAGCCCAAGGGGACCAGGGCGGGGATGGCCACGTGGGCGGGAAGGCCCAGGAGGGTCTTCACCCTTTCCGGGTCAAAGCCCAGCATGGGCACGCTCCCAAGCCCATGGGCCTCGAGGAGGAGGAGCAGGTACCCCAAAAGGATGTAGCTTTGCCCCGCCGCCCAAGCCGCCCGCTCCTTGGGATCCATCCCCGCAAAGGCGCTTTGGATGGCCCGCTTCTGCGCCTCCCGCCTTTCCCCTTGGACCCCCGGGTGGATGGCCTCGTCCAGGCGGGCCAGGGCGTCCTCGAGGTCGGCATAGAGGACCAGGACCACGGGGGCCTCCTCCACCTGGGCCTGGCCGAAGGCCGCCTCCCTAAGGGCCTTCTTGGTGGCGGCATCCCGCACCACCAGGAGGCGCCAAGGCTGCAGGTTCCAAGCGGAGGGGGCCCGGAGGGCCGCCTCGAGGATTTCCTTAAGAAGCCCCTCGGGCACGGGGTCCGGCCTGTAGCGGCGAACGGAGCGGCGCCTTAGAGCAGCGGTCTTGGCGTCCAGAACGGGTAGCGTGGCCTCCATACCCCGGGGATGGTACCGGAGGCCCTTCGGTACGTTTGTGAACAAGGGCGCAATTAGGGGCGGAAGTGGTCGTACCCCCTCCGGGGCACGGCCTGCCCCCGGAAATAGACCCCCTCCCCCTCGGCGAGGCGCCCGGCCCTAAAAAGGGGAAGCCCCACCTCCCTCGCCTTCGCCTCCACCAACTCCCCCTTCTCCGGGGGCACCACCAGGACCGCCTCAAACTCCTCCCCCCCAAAGAGCACGAAAGCCAAGGCCCTTTCCTCGCTTCCGGCAAAGGCCAAGACATCGGGGTAGAGGGGAAGGGCTTCTAGCTCCACCCGCACCCCGAGTTCGGAAAGCTGCCAAAGGGTTTCCGCCAGGCCGTCGGAGGAGTCCAGGCTCCCCCGGAGAAGCCCCTCCAAGGCCAAGAGGCCGAGCCGGGGCAAGGGGTAGTGGGCGGCCTCCCGGATGGCGGGAAAGGGGGTGAGGTCTAGTCCCTGGTAGTGGGCGAAGATGGCCGCCCCAAGCCGTCCCCAGCGGTCCCCGGCGAGGTAAAGGAAATCCCCCGGCAGGGCCCGGCGGGGAAGGGGGCTTCTCGCCTCGGCAAACCCCGCCACCACCAAGGCCGCCTCCCCGGCGTTGGTGTCCCCGCCCAGAAGGGGCGCCCCAAGCCGGCTTGCCGCCTCCGCCGCCCCCTGCACCAGGCCAAAGGCCAGCGTTTCCTCCGCCTCCGGGGGAAGGAAAAGCCCCAGGGCAAACCCCAAGGGCCGGCCCATCTTGGAAAGGAGGTCCGAAGCGGTGGCCGCCACCCCCCGGAAGCCCACCTCAAAGGGCCCCATGCCCCTTAGGGCCACCTCCTGGTAGCGGAAGCCATCCACCTTGAGGAGGAGGGCCTTTTCCCCCACCCACACCCCCCCGGCGTCGTCCCCCGGGGGCAGGGGAGCCCCTTGGGGATAGCCCAAAGGGGCGAGCTTCTTTAGAAGGGCCCTTTCGCCCAAGTCTTTAAGCCGCATAAACCCAGGCTAGGGTATCATGGCGGGGTGTGCCGGGTTGACCTGTGCCTGAGGCCGGCCCCTGGCCCCCTAATCCTGGCGGAGGTCCTGCCTGCGGGTAGCGTCCTCACCCGCCTCCTGGCCCTGGGGGCGAAAGGGGTCTGGGTGGCCCCGGGGCCCAAGGTGGCCCGCCTCCTGGCGGAAAGCTTGGGCAAGGACACCCTCCTCTTGGGCGAGGTGGAGGGCTTTCCCCCCGAAGGGTTCCACGGGCGGCTTTCCCTTTTGGACCTGGAAAGGACGGAGGTGAAGGGCAAGGAGGCCATCCTGGTGGCTCCCCTCCTCAACGGGAGCGTGCTCCCCGAGGAAAAAGAGGTGTACCTGGCAAGCCTCCGCAACGCCAAGGCGGTGGTGGACCTCGCCCGAACCCTAAAAACCCCCACCCTCCGCCCCTCCGGGGCCCCCGAGCCCCTCCTCTCGGCGGTGGTGGCCCTGGGGTTCTTGCAAAAGCGCGTCCTCCCCGAGGCCCAAAGCCTCGCCACGGCCCTCCTCAGGGCCTTCCCCGACCCTCAGGAGGCCCTTTTCCAAAGCCCGGAAGGCCAGGCCCTCCACAAGGAGGGGCGCACGGAGGAGCTGGCCTGGGCCAGCCTCATTGGGGTGGACCCAGTGGTGCCGAGGCTCACCGAGGTCCGCTTTTTCCCCAAGGAAACCTACGGCCTAAGCCAAGACCGCTACGCCCAGAGGTACGGGGCATGGAGCGGCTAACCCTCCTCGGCCTCCCCCTGGACCCCGTGGACATGGAGGAGGCCCTAAGGCGCATCGGGGGCTTCCTGGAGGAGGCCAAAACCCACCAGGTGGTGACCCTAAACCCCGAGATCGCCGTCCGGGCAAGGGAGGACAAGGCGCTAAGGCGGGCGGTCCTCGAGGCCGACCTCATCACCCCCGATGGGGTGGGCATCCTCTGGGCAGTCAGGCGGCTTCATGGGGTGCGCCTCCCCGAGCGGGTCACGGGGGTGGACCTGACCTTGGCCCTCTTCCGCCGCTTCCCGGGGCTTAGGGCCTACCTACTCGGGGGCAGGCCCGGGGTGGCGGAAAGGGCGGCGAGGGAGGCCGAGCGGCTTGGGGCCAAGGTGGTGGGCTTCCACCACGGCTATTTCCGGGAGGAAGCCCAGGTGGTGGAGGAAATCCAACGAGTAGCCCCCGACCTCCTCCTCGTGGGCATGGGGGAAAGGCAGGAGGCCTTCATCCACCGGCACAAGGCCCACCTGGGGGCCCGGGTGGCCATGGGGGTGGGGGGGACCCTGGACGTCCTGGCGGGGGAGGCCAAGCGCCCCCCCCTTTGGGCGCAACGCCTGGGCCTGGAGTGGCTTTTAAGGGTGGGCCTGGACCCCAAGCGCTGGCGGCGGGCCCCGAGGCTTCTCCGCTTCGCTTACCTTGTTCTCAAGGAAGGGCGCTAGAATGCTTCCATGCGGCGGCTTCTTGCGCTTTGGTTCCTTTTCGGGCTCGCCCTGGCCCAAGGCCTCGTCCTCCCCTTTGAGGGGCCCAGGGGCTACGCCCTGGCCCAGGCCTTCGCCCAGGGCCTGAACGCGCCTCCCCCCACCCTCCTCGCCCTCCTCCTCCCCGACCTCCCCTGGCGGGCAAGCTATGAGCTTGCGGGGGGGCTTTACACCCGGGCTGGGGCCCGGCTCGCCCTCTCGGCCACGGGGGCCGAGTGGGTGCTCCTCGGCCGGGAAGAGGAAAGGGGCCTGAGGCTCATCCTCGCCACCCCTGCCGGGGCCAAGGAGGGGCTTTTCCCAAGCGCCGAACTCGCCTGGCTCTGGCTCCAGGGCCAGGGCCTCGCCCCCTGGTACGCCCCCCTGCCCCCGCCTTCCCTCCCGGAAGAGCGCCTGAGGGCCCTGGCGGAAGGCGAGGACCCTGACCCCTTGCACCAGTCCGCCCTGGACCTCAAGGCAGGCCGGGGGGCGGGGCTTTTGGAGGGGGTTTTGCCCAAGCGGCTTCTCCTCCTCTGGCAGGGCACGCTTCCCCCCGCCTACGAGGCCTTCCGCCTCCTGGCCGAGGGCAAGCGGGAAGAGGCCCTAAAGCGGGCCGAGGCGCTGGCGAAGGGGGACATCCTGGAAAGGACCGCCGCCCACCTCCTCTACCGGGCCCTGGAGGACGAACGCTGGAAGGAAAGCGCAAGAAACCTCGCCCAGGCCTTTCCCGAGCTCCCCTTGGCCTGGGAGGAGGTGAGCTTCGCCGCCTTCGCCGAGGGCAAGGGGGAAGAGGCCCGGGATGCCCTCCTCCGGGCTCTAAAGCTTAGGCCGGACTACTGGCTTTACTGGACCAACCTGGGCTGGGCCTATTACCTCACGGGGGACCTCCCCCGGGCCATCCTGGCCTCGGAAAGGGCCAATGGGCTTAACCCCAACGCCACCGCCTACTACAACCTGGGGCTCTTCCGGGCCATCCACGGGGACTTCCTGGGGGCCAAGGCCGCCTATGACCGGGCCCTCAGGCTGGACGAGGGGGAGGACTTCCTCGAGGCCCTAAAGGACCTAGAGGAGCGCCAGGAACCCCTCGCCCTCTACTTCCGCGCCTACCTGGCGGAGCGGGTGGGGCTGGACGCCAAGCCCCTCTACCAGGCCTTCCTCGCCCAGCACCCCAAGCACCCCCTCGTCCCCTCGGCCAAGCGGGCCCTCGCCCGGCTTCAGAAAAGCGGGGTGGGCCTACAGGTCCTCAAGCTCACCCTCATCCCGGGGGACGTGGACGCCCGGCCCTTCCGTGCCGGGGAGGCGGTCTTCCCCGAGGTGCGCCTCACGGGTAGCCCCTACCTCCAGCGGGAGGGCCTGGAAACCCGCCTCTACCGGGAAGGCGCGCTCCTCCAAGGGGAAAAGAAGGACCTGGGCTTCCCTCCCCTTACCACCGCCCTGGTGGAGGTGGCCCCCGCCGTAACCCCGCCCGAGCCCGGGCGGTACACCCTGGAGGTCCGCTACGGGGAGGCCGCCGCCCTCCTCCCCCTGGAGGTGGGTCCGCCGAGCCTCGCCCGCAGGCTCTACGCCCTGGGCCTGGAGGTGCGGGACCTCTCGGGCCAACCCCTCCTGAGCCCCAAGGAGGCCCTGGGGGAAAAGGGGGAGGAGCTTCTCTTGGAAAGGACCCTCGAGGCCCTCAGGGAAGCCGCTCCCCTGGCCACCGGAAGCCGCCTCACCACCCCCCTGAAGGCGGGCCCCTATGCGGGGAAAAGCGTCCAGGAAGCGCTCCGAGACCCCGGGCTTGCGGGGGTGCGGGCCTTCTTTGAGGCGGTGGTGGAAAATCCCGAACTCCTGGCAGAGAACGACGTGGTGAATGCCTTTGTGAACTGGCTTCTCGGCTCCTCGGAGCCCAATCCCTAAACCGAAAGGCCAACCCCCGGGGCTTCCCGGGGGTTTGGACTCAGCCGATGGTGGAGCCGACGGGACTCGAACCCGTGACCTCCTGAGTGCGATCCGCACGA
>NZ_JAKTNT010000023.1 GCF_022760925.1 Thermus hydrothermalis
TGGTGGAGCCGACGGGACTCGAACCCGTGACCTCCTGAGTGCGATCCGCACGAAAATCCCTGCGCACCGCGGCAAGTCGCGTCAGGAATCGGCACTGATTGGCACGTGGGGGTACTATCCGGTTGGCGCTCTGCTACAGCTCTGCTACAGGGGAGACTCGTTCAGCCGCACCCGGGCGAGGCCCAGGGCGTCCAGGTTCACCACTACAGGCTTCTTCGTGGTCCACTGCCCGGCGGGCAGGTACAGCGTCCCGGCGGGGAACCAGTAGCGGTGCTCCGGCTCGGCGTGGGTGGCGAGGAAGGCCACGGGGTCCAGATAGCCCTCCTCGATGGCCTTGCGGTTCATCCCGGGCCAGTAGTCCGGTGGGAGAGGTTTCCGCCGCACCTCAAAGTGCAGGTGGGCGAGAAAGGGGGCTCGAGGGTCCCCTCTCCCCACGCTCCCGATGGCCTCTCCCGCCAGCACCACGTCCCCCTCCTCCACGGCGACGAAGGCGAGATGGGCGTACTGGGTGGCGAGGTACGGGAGCCCCAGGAGCTGGGCCAGGGTGGGGTGCTCTATGAGGACGACGTTGCCCCAGACCCGGTGGGCGCGGGCGTGCGCCACCCGCCCCATGGCCACGGACACCACGGGATAGCCGTAGTCGGCGTCCCCCGTGGTGCCCACCAGGTTGTAGTCCACGCCGGGGTGCTCCGCCGGGGGAAGCCCGGCTTTTCTCCTCCACTCGGGATAGCGGGGGTCTAGGAAGCCAGCGTCCACCCGAGCTCTGCCGGGGATTCGGAATGGATGGACGACTCTCATCTTTACCCCCTTTTGAACAACTCAAACCCCGCCGCGATTACCCCCCCAAGGAGAAGCCCGAGGATGGCCCAGACCAGCGTTTGCCACGTGGAGGTGCGGGCCATCAGAGTTTCCAGTCTTCCCTCCAGTCTGACGATGGCCTGCTCCACGCGGTGGAGGTCGGACCGCATGTCCTCCACCGCTTCCATCCGGCGAGTCAGCTCCATGATGAGCGCCCCGTGTCGCTCCGTGGTCCGCTCCAGCGCCTCCAAACGCTCGTAGGCTCGTCCCTCCTGCATCCTCACCACCTCACCCCAGCTCCAATGGCCCACCGCCATGGCGAGGCCCCGAGGAGGGGGCGGGCCACCTCCAGCGTGGCCCACCACCCCTCTAAGTAGAGGCCGATGAGGGTGTACGGGGCTACCTGCGCTTCAGGCCAGGTGCGCCCTTCCACCCCCAAAGCAACCTCCAGCGGGCCCTGAGCCCAGACGACCGCTTCGGCGTAGCACACCGCCCAGAGGGGCGGCCCGTAGACCACCCGGCACGCCGCACGGCCGCTAGCGTAGCCGTGAACGCTCCACGTCAGGACTAGAGCTGCCAGCAGGGCTAGCGGGCGCACCGCCGCCACCTCCTCCCTGGGCGATGGAACGCACCAGGTCCACCCCGCCGGACGCCATAGCCCCGGCCACCAGCCCAAACCCTAGCCAGTCCGCCGTGAGGTGGCCGGCCAGATGCCCCAGGTAGCTCAGCCCAATGGCCAGGGCTACCGAAAGGGCGATGCCCCAGGGGCCCTCTGCCCGCCACACGTGCTTGCGCACCAGGGCCACCAACGCCGCCACCACCCCGGCTAGGGCGATGGGGGACTGGTACCACAGGGCCACGTCCGAGGGGACGCCGAACGCCGCGCCGAAAGCCGCCAGGACTGCCAGAACGCCTGCTAGCGTTCCTTTCATCATCGCACCTCTCCCGGATTGGGTTCCCGCACCTGTGGGAGGTCAGGGCGGGTCAGATTGACTATGAGCCGTTCCCACACGTACCGGTGTTCCCCCGTGGCCCGGGCCAGGACCGGGGCGGGGTCCAGGTAAACTGAGTGCAGTCATGCTTCTAGGGCAGTAAGTTGAGTGGTTATGCAGTAAATAGTTGATGCCCTTGGGCTTAGCCGGAACCTCCCCCCACGGGCGCCCGGGTTCCCACACTCTTAGTCCGCCGCTCGCCAGGGGCATTTTTCTGGGTAGGGCTCGAAGTCTACCCCAATCTCCGCCGCTGCCTTTGCAAGAATGGCGTTTATCTGCCGTACCTCTCTGCACTCGTCTAGTTGCGAGATCCACTGTTGGTAGGCGTCTCGCAAACGAGCGATAGATGCGGTAGCCTGCTCTAGCTCTTGGGGGCTCATAGCGTAGTCCCGCTGACGCAAAAGGGATTCCATGCGAGCTCTGGACCAAGACGATAGCAGGCTTCTAGCCGTAGCCCGAACTAGATCTACCCATGCGTTTTGTGCAAAAAGCAAAGCCTCAGGGGGAGTGATGTAGTCCCCATAAAGAGATACTGGTGCTCCAAGCTGTTTAGCTATCGGAGTCAAGTCTATCACCATGTTCACCTCCTAGGCCAATCGCATGGCGAAGAGGAATGTTTTCCCACTAACGTACGTTGTTCCGGTTAAGGGAATATCACTTAGATTTAGTGTTACCACAGAGCCACCAGTCGAGATGGCCCACACATGAGCATCCGGGCGTATGTCCGCATAAGTTGTCGGCTGGGCCGTTGCCCAGATACCTCTAGTATTAAGGTACTGAACCCCGCCTGAGAAGATTAGATTCAGCCTGGCTCGTTGGTAGTGGATGCTCACGTCTCCGCTAGTTATATGGGATAGAGTGGTCCACCCGATGATGAGCCAAATGCCAGCAGGTAGAGACAGCGAGAGAAGGTTTACGCTGCTCTGTCCAGAAAACCCAGCGGTGGCACCCAGCGCTGCATACCTGAAATCTGTGCCTTGTATCCGCCACGCAGCCCAGGAAGTGTTGGAACGTTTTCGCACATAGGACAGAGGGTCAGAAGCTCCTGCCGGGATAAACATTTGTATAACGCTGTTCCCACTTCTTGCAACAATCAAGAAGCCGTCCTGTTCGTTAGCTGGGGGTGGCGTCCCACCTCCACCTGACCCGCCGCTGGTAACCCTGTACCAACCCGGGTTGGTAACGGTATCCCAGCTAATAGCACCCCACTGCAGGTCGGGGCCTTGCATGTTTGCCGCTGCCGCCCCACTCGCCAGCTTGGCGGCGGTCACGCTCCCGTCCGGGTGGTCCAGCACGGGAGCGGTGCGGTGGGCAGAGAGGGTCGTGCCGCCCTGAGCAGTCTCTAGAGTTTGCACCCGGCTGTGGAGGCCGCTCAGGGTGTCGGGCGGCGCGGCGTCCCAGGGGAGGCCCAGGATCTCGGCGATGCGGCCTTTAAGCCGCTCGGTGCGGTTGAGGAGCCGCTGGAACAGCAGCTCCAGCGGCCCAATGTTCCTCGGCTCCCCAGGGATGGGCACCTGGAAGTCCGTCTCCCACTGGTCTTGCGGCGTCAGGTTCTTCGGCATACTCCCTCCTTCAGACCACCTGTATGGGCTCGGGGCTCCACACGCCCCCGTCGTCCCAGACCCCCCCGTCGTCCCAAGCGTCCGTGGGGCCGGGGATGTAGTAGACCCGCCGCACCCGGGCGTGGGCGGGCTTCACCTCTTTAAGGAGGGCGGGGATGCGGGAGAGCTCCGTGGAGGCCAGGGCGTAGTCCCAGGGGGTGCCGTCGTCCCACACCCCCTCCCCGTCGTCCCAGCGGTCGGTGGTGTAGGCGGCGATTTTAGGCCAGAGCCAGACGGAGAACTCCGCCCAGATGGAAGGGTCATCGCGGAAGTGCTCGTAGACGTAGGCGTCATAACCTGCCGTGTCCAGCCAGAGGAGGACGCCGGGGAAGGTGCCGACAAGCGACCAAAACGTGAACGCCTGCCGCAGGCGTTCGCGATACGCGGTTTCTAACTCCCCTCCAAAGCGGGCTATAGCCCGTCCCTCCCCAACGAGGTTTAGGGCGTCCTCAGGGGCATAGCTGGGGTAACGGGCCAGCACGGCGTCCCGTGCTCCGTCCACTGCCCCGTCCAGGACGCGCCCGAGCGCCCTGGCCCAGCGCCGCCCCGCCTCGTTTTGGAGCCAGGGGGGTTGGGCCTTCTCCATCCACTCCTCGTAGCTCATGCCGCCTCCTCGTAGCTGATCCCGCTAGCGTCCAGCACCAGGGCCTCTGTGGCCCCCAGGGCGATGTCTCCGGTGGGGCTGGAGAGCACCACATTGGTCACATGGGGACGGGCGAAGAGAGCTTCAATGATCCGGCTGCGGTAGAGGATGCCACCGATCGGAACCTCCCTTTGCATGGCGGCGAGTTCCCGGTCCACCGCCGCCCGAGCCTGGGTGAGGGCCCCAGGAACGGCGTAGACCACGCCTGAGAGGGCCACCACGCGCGGGGTAGCGGCGTAGACCAGGACGTTCGCCGTGAGCGGCCTGCGGGCCTGGACATAGGCGTCCACGACGCCCACCACCTCGCTCCCGATACCCCCCTCCCCCCAGATGACCACGTCCACAGTCCCCTGACCCCTGGGGTGGTCGTCCAGCACCCGCACCTTGGTTACCGCAGGATGGGCGGTGAGGGCCCAGAACTCGTAGGCCGCTTTCGTGGCCCCGCCCCCGAGCTCCGCCCAGCGCGCCCGGCACCTGGCCCGTAGCTCCTCGTCCGTCTCCTCGTCCGCCCCCGCCTCCACGAGCCACCCCGTGGGATTCACCACGCTCACTCCCGGCAGGGGGGTGTGGAGGACGGTGATGGCCCCGTCCGGAACATTGAAAAGTGCCCCAGGGGACTCCGCCTGGACGATGAGGTCCAGGGTGCCCCCTTGGGGGAGGGTGCCGCCCGTGATGTTGCTGTAGCGCTTCCCGTCCGCCGTCCCCACCCAAAGGTCTCCGGGGCCGATCTCGTAGGGACCGAACCCCGGCAGGGCGGAAAGGCGCACCACGCCACGGGCGAAGGCGGCGGGCTTCCTCTTGAGAGCATAGAACTCCTCTGCCAGGAGGTCCAGCCACGGGCCGGACGCGGTGGAGAGGTAGCCCCCCCGAGCGATGGCCGCCACCATGCGCCACAGGTCCTCCAGCCCCAGGGCCGGGGCTTCCACGGCCACGTGCCGCCCCACCGCACCTGGGTTGAAATCGTTGAGGGGGAAACCCATGTCCCGCAGGGCCTCTATGAGGCGCTGGCGGATTTGGTCTCGCGAGGGCGGGGTCAGGAGCTCATCCAGGGTAGGCATCCAGCACCTCCACGCTCACCCGGTCCACGCTGAGGACCAGGTCAAAGGGCCCTTGGTCCGTCTCCAAGCGCAGGGCCACCCGCACGCGGTGGCCCGGTTCTGGGGCCACGCTGGCCTCGGCGAAGCGCACCCGGGTGTCCTTCTCGGCCTCCTGCTCCACCAGGATGCGCATCTCCTCCAGGAGCTCTGGGGTCATGGCCTCGTTGAGGTAGCGCCGCAGGTCCAGCCCGTACCCCGGGGCGTACCAGAGCGCCCCCCTCGGGGTGATGTAGCGGCGGGCGATGGCCCGGGCCAGGTTCTCCAGGCCGGAGACCCGGCGCCAGGTCAGCTCTTCAGTGATGTCGGTCCCGAAGTCGGTCATGGTTCACCCCGAAAAGACCTTGGAACTGCCGCCGATTATCTGACCCACAGCCCCCCCCACCTGCACCGGGTCCCCCACCCGGGCCACAGGGGGGCCACCGCCCGCGAGCTCCACCCGGGGGGCGTCCACCACGACCCGGACGGGGTCCTCCACCCGGATCTCTCCCGCTTCGTCGTCCACCCGGACCCGGCGGCCAGACACGGAACGGATCTCTACCACCACCGTTCCCCCGGCCTCCCACAGGTAGGCCACGGGGCGCTCAGGGTTTCCCCCCTCAAACCCGAGGAGTACCCGGCTACCCGATTTGACCCGCACGTACGCCCCGGGGAGGAACACGCGCAGGGGCACCCGGACGAGGTGAGGGAAGCGCGGGTCGTCCGGGCGGAGGTCCAGGTGCATGTCCCCGTGGTCCAGGAGGACCTCCGCCGGGTAGAGGGCGAGGAAGTCTATGCCCTCGGGGTAGGCGAGGGCCTTCAGAGCGCGAACGGCTCGCTCACGCACGCCACACCTCCATCGTGGCCTTCTCCAGCCGATAGACGATTCGGCTCACCCGGACGGGCACCCGCACCCCACCTAGCCAGAGGGTGGCCTCCGCGCCCGGGCGGAGGGAGAGGTCCAGGGGGGCTAGGTACGCCCCGGGGCCGAGGGCTTTCGCCCCGGGCACCTCGGGGCCCTTGGGCCACTCGGGGCGCTCCGCGTGGACCTTTCCGTCCTCGCCCACGTAGATCGCCCGCCCCTCCCTTTCCGCCAGCCGCCAGAGGAGCCGGTAGGCGCTCTCGGCGTGGCGGACCCAGACCCTGAGGACGCTGGGCAGGTCCAGCGCCCCGGGCTCCTCTCCCACCTCCCTCAGGGCGTCCTCCGCCACCAGGCGGGCAGGCACGCCCTGGTAGTAGCGGGGGCGCAGGACGCGGTGGAGGGCGCCCGCCCCGGCCACCCAGCGCACCAGGGGCCAGCCCTCCGGGGTGCGCATGATCTGGACGGGCGTGCCATGGAGGACGAGCTCCACGTCGTCATGGAAAAGGCGCAGGGGCGCCCGCGCCCCTTCGGTTACGGAGTGCTCCCCGTGAGGGACCCCGAGGAGGAGGGTGGCGTGGGCCCGTCCGGGGTAGGGCCGCACCACCTCTCCGGTGGCGATGGGGTCATTCCCAAGGATGAAGCTCGCCATAGCTACCTCTTAGGCGGCGGGGGGGACTTAGAGGGGCGGTCCACCTCCAGGACGCTCACGCCCTGGCCGAGGAGCCCGTCCCCGCCTCCGGCGCCGCCTCCCTGCTGTTTGGTGGCCTTCTTCGTCTTCGTCTCCGGCCACCACTCCTGGAAGCGGAGGGTGAGCCGATACCCCTCCCTCCAGTCCAGGGGGGCCTCCTCCAGGTCCACCAGGTAGACCTCCCGGATGCCCCAGCGGTGCGTGGCGGGGTGGACGAGCTGGACGGGGGTGTGCTTCTCCGCCCCGCGCCGGTTGCGGTAGACCTCGGCGAAGCGCCGGATGCGGTCTAGCTGGCCGAAGTCGGCCACGCGTACCTCCACCGTGACCTCCGCCGGGGAATAGCCGAGCTTCGTGGACACCACCCCGTCCTGCCCCGGCACCTCCACAGTGGACTCGCGCAGGCCCCCGCCCCTCACGCTCACCCGCACCTGGCCCACGATGTCTGCTCGGGGGTCAGGGGCGATGCGCCAGCGGCTAGGGCCCACGATGACGAGCTCGTCATGCGTCATGGCCCACCTCCGAGGCTAGGAGCTCCAGCCCCCGTACCACGATGCGCCCCGCGCTCCAGTCGTCCAACGCCTCCACCACCTCTCGGGCGATGGCCCGAGGGTCGCCAGCCCCGTTGATGTGGATGTGCACGGTTGTGGGGGCAGCGTTCATGGGCGAAACAACTCTCTGCGGGGCTAGAGCGTGAGGAGCTTGGAGTTTGGGGGGTTGGATCTGAGGAACCCGGATTGGAACCTGGACCTGAGGAACCTGGATTTGAGGAATCTGGACTTGGGGAGCTTGGACCTGGGGGGCAAGTTGAACACGAGTCGCACGAACAAGCTGGGTTACAGCCTGCTCCACCGGTCCTGTTTGGCCCAGACCAAGGCCGAGCCCCGCCACCGCCGCCAAGCCGATGCGGTAGAACTCCCGGCTCGGGGAACGGATACCCAGCGCATCCCGGGCCCCCTGGCCGATGGCCCCGGCGATGCGCTTCCCCCACTCGTAGGTCTGGCGGACCGCACTTCCCGCCACTTCCAGCCCCTTCAGGATCAGGTCACCGCCTGGCACAGAGCGCACCACCGACTTCAACCCCTCCACAAAGCGGCCCCCCGCCCCACGCACGGCCTCCGCGATGCGGCCCGGGAGGCCCCTGAACCACTCCACCACTCCCCGGTAGAGGGACGAGAGGGCTGTCCGCACCCTCCCCGCGGCGCTAGAAACGCGCTCGCGGAGGGCGGCCCAGGCGTTTGAGACGGCCTCGGTGATCCTCCCCCACGCCCCGGAAACCGCCGCCACCACGGAGGACCACGCCCCGCTCGCCCAGGCCGCGATCCTCTGCCAGGTCGCCGAGGCCGCGCCGGAGACGGACGTCCAGAGGTTAGCGAAGAATCCCCTGATCTTGTCCCAGTTGCGGATGATGTAGCCCACGGCAAACGCCGCCGCCGTAGCCACCAGCCCCCAGGGGGTGGCCAGCCGGAGGATGGTCAGCGCCCCCATGCCCAAGCGAGCCAGCATGGGCCCCATGCTGGAAGCCGCGGCCATCATGGTGGCTCGGTGGGCCACGGCGTAGCGCATGGCGGCCAACGCCACACGGCCAAACCACAGCACCGATAGCCCACCCCAGCGCACCACGCTTCCCGCCATGCCCAGGGTGAGGAGGTTGAGAAGCCGCCACGCTCCGGCCAAGGCGATGCCCATGCCGATGAGCCGGAAGCCAGAAGCGGTGGAAGCCTCCATGCCGCCCGCAGTGCCCCCTAGCGCTTGGGCCACGGCGTTTAGAACGGGGGCCACGGTTTGGGCCACGCTTTGAGCGGCTCGGATGCCGTCCATGACCCCGCGCCACGTCTCCACGATGGCGGGGCGGATGCGCTGCCACGCCAGGCTCACCTGGGTAATCGTGCGCTCCACGCTGTCCAGGAAGCGGTTCAGGTTGGCTTCGGCCCTCGAGGGGTCGGTGGCGTCGGCGAGGCTACCAAACACGCTCCTAAACGCCCCGCCGATGTAGCGCTCCAGCATGGCCTTCAGCCGGGCCCCGACTCGTCCCTCGGGGTCCGTGAGGGTCACGAGGTTCTGCAACAGGCCCCGAACGGGGGCGGGGTTGATGTCCATGAACAGGTCCAGGGAGCGGGAGCGGAGCGTGGACCAGAGGCCCGTGATGGACTGGCTCGCCAGGAGCTTCATCAGCCTCCCGAGCTCCCCCCCGGACACGGAGTCGCGTAGGGCCTCCATGACGGCCACGATGCCCAGGTCGGCGGAGATGCGCCCGGCCTCCTGCAGCTTCTGGACCTGCTCCACCGTTACCCCGAGCCGCCTAGCCAGCACCTCGTAGACCTTGCCCAGGGGCACCCCAGCTTCGGCCAGCTGGTTTAGCTCCTCGCCTTGCAACCTCTGTCTACTTTTAATCTGCGTGAAGGCGAGGAGGACGCGGTCAATGATCTCCTTGCTGAACCCCTTGAGGGCCGCCAGGTCCCCAACGCCCTTCAGGACTACGGGGATCTCCACGGGCTTGAACCCGGCGGTGAGGAGGCGCTGGTAGGCGTCCACCACGTCCCGGGTCTCAAAGGGGGTGGCGGCGGCGAACCTGACCGCCTCCCGCATCATCCGCTCCGCCTCCTCGCGGCTGCCCAAAAGCGTCTGGAAGGCGATGAGGGTGTTCTCCTTAAACGAAACCGCGTCTATGACGAGCTTGGCCCCGTACCCCGCCGTCCCGGCGATGAGGAGGTTGCGGAGGTTGAAAACGCTGGAGGAGAGGGCGGCCATCTCCGCCCTGGCCCTGGCCGCCCCGGAGGCGAGGGCCGCGAACCCTCCTCGGGCCGCCCCGACTCCGGCCAGGGCGTAGCTCAGCCCCCGAGCGGCGAGGGCGGCGCTGCCGAACTGGCGGGCCATGCCCGCGCTGGCCGCGCGGGCGGCGGAGGTAGCCCCCACCACCGCCCGCTGGAACTCCCGCACCTGCCTGACGGCGGCGGTGAGCCCAGCCACCTGGGCGCGAAGCTCAAAGATCCATTGGAAGCGGTTATCCACGTTGGTCGGGGATGAGGGCCAGGTGGCTCGCGGCCTCCAGCATGGCCCCGGCCGCCGCCTCCGGGGAGCGCTCCCCCCTGCGGTAGGCTAAGAGGCACTTGGCGGCCAGGGCCACGTTCCGCTCTTTCAGAATCCGCTCGTAGACCTCAACCGAGCGGCGCCAGAAACCGGGCCTCCTCGTCCTGGGCCAGGGCGATGAGGTCGGCGGCGATGCGCGGCACGAGCCCAGGCCGCTGGCGAACGATCTCGGCGAACTCAGCCCTGGAGGGCTTCAGGAGGCAGTCCAGGACCAGAGTCTTCTGCGCCGCGTAGAGGTTCGCCCCCTCACGGGCGGCGGTGGCCACAAAGCGGCTGTACTCGGGCTCCTGGGGAGGGCGGAAGTACGCTCGCCCCCAGCGCCCCTCGGCCACGTAGACCTCCCCGTGCTCCAGGAGGAGGTCCTGCTCGTCTGCGGGTTTCAGCTCAGGCATCTACCCCTCCTCACTTGGCCCGGAAGGGGGCCTTGGACCGGGGCAGGACCTCGAGGGCCTTCCCCTTGAGCTCCACCATCACCGGCTCAGCCCCCTTAGACACGCTCACGCTGCCGCCGCCCGTGGGCCGGAATGCGCGGATGAAGTCCACGGTGGTCTGCCCGTCCGTCCCGGCGTAGACCACCTGGATGTCCACCTCCTTGTCCTGGAAGCCGTTCCCCCACCGGTCCAAGAGTTGGTCGTAGATGTCCTTGGGAAGCTTTACCGTGACCTCTACGGGCTCCACCATGCCCGGGGTGCGGGCCACCGGCTTGCCCCCCTTGTAGAGGTACTCTTCCTGGACCTCGGGGACGCTGTACTCCACCTCGGCGTCCACAGGGATGGTCTCCCCGTCAATTATGAGCTCCACCGAGGAGAAGTCGTAGAGCTTGGTGTTCCTGACCTCCATTCAGATCACCCCACCTTCAGCGCCGGGTTCTCAAACCCGATCTCCACGCTGATGAACTTGGCGTAGCCCAGAGGGATGATGGCGATGGACACGGGGAGGCGGCGGGAAGAGAGGATGTTCTCCGTGCGGTCCACCGTCACCCGTACGGCGGGCTGGCCCTCTATCTCGCTCACCTTCCCCTTCAGAGCCGCTCTGAGCATCCCCGCGATGTACCCTTCCACCCGCACCGCGTCCCGCTCGGCGATGCCCCCCGTGGCGGGGTCCACGCGGATGGACTCGTTCACGAACCTAAGCCCCGCCTGGTACGCCACGGTGCAGGCCAGGTCCATCACGGAGCGGTACTGGTCCAGCTCAAAATCGGAGCCCGGCGGGGCCATGAGGCGGCCCTGGGTGAGGTAGTACCCCGCGTAGGCGGGGTAGGTGCGGGCCGTGGTGAAGCGGGCCTCGTCTAGGCCAGGGGTCACGTACTCGTCCCGGTGGAGCCGGACCACGCCCACCAAAGGCCCCGAGGCCACCCGGCCCACGTCCTCCTGGGCCGGGCGGGCGGCCCTGCGCCCAGCCCATAGCCAGGAGATGGGTCTGCGGTGCACCCGCCCGGTGATGGGGCTGGCGATTTCGGCGTACCCAGCCCCCACGCCCACCCGCGTGGAAGCGAAGCTGGCCCAGTCAGTGCGGAGCTGGCTGTCCGACTTGTCCTCGGCGTCCAGAATAGCCCAGATGTAGCGGTGCTGCGTGGCCGCCTCAGTCATCCGGGCGTCCACCGCCGCGGCCACGGTGGGGGTAGCCGCCCCCACCACGTGCACGAACTGGTAGCGGAGTTGGGCTTGGGCAAAAAGGGCGTTCAGGGCGTTGTTCAGGTCGGTCAGGCTATAGCCGGGGGCGGTGGTGGTAAAGCGGAACTCGTCCCCCTGGACAAAAGAGGGTTCGGTGGCGCCGTTGGTGAAGGTGAGGGTGAGCCCCGTGCCGGGCAGGGTGTAGGTGCCCCCAGAGGGCACGGCGATTTCCGGGCTCCAGTTATCTCCGCCGTCCAAGGAGTAGACGAAGGCGGCAGTCCCCCTGGCCCCGGTGCGGGTGATGCGCACCACCACCTCGTAAGCGTCCAGGGGGCTACCGCTTGCCGCCAGGGTACCCGTGCCCGTGCCCGTTTTGCTGATGGTGCCCACGGTGCCGGCCACGCTGGCGTTGACCCGGACGGCGTAGATGGCCCCCGCCCCCTGGGCGAAGGCCACGCCGATGGCCTCCAGGAGGGGGCCGGAGCCGAAGACCTCTTTGGCCCGCTTGGTGTCGGAGACAGCCACCACCTCGTTCACGGGCCCCTGGCTCGCCACGCCGATCTTGACGTGCACGCCCTCTCCCAGGGCCGGGAGGACGCCCAGGTTGCCGTCCTGGACGTTTATGGTCACGCCGGGCAGGTTAGCCATTCCTGATCACCTCCCCCTGGGCCGCCTCAAGGGCAGCCTCGTACTCCTTGCGGGTCACCTCCTGCCCCAGGGCCCATCCCGCCTTCGTCTTGGCGGCGGCGAGGAGCCACCCTGGGGTGCCGAGCTCCCTAGCCCACTCCTCGTAGGGGCGCCGGGGCTCTTCCTGAACCTCTTGGGTCTCGTCCTTCCTAGGCATACTCAACCTCCGCACTGCATGGCTAACTGCTCCAGGACCACGTACTGCTCCTGCTCTTCCACCGGGGCCACCACCTCGAGGCCCAGCCGGTAGGCCACCCCCAGGGCGATGGCTCCCCCCTCCACCCACTCCCCGTCCCGCGGCTGGGCGAGGGTCCCAAGCCGCTTCCGCAACGCGGTGAGGACCTCCGCCAGCATCCCCTCCACGTCCGAGTAGGCGCTGGCCCAGAGGTAGAGGGAGAGGCGCACCCGCCGGGCGTAGAGGGGGCGGCCTGTGGGCGCGGGGAAGGTGTACTGGGTGGAGGCCTCCAGGGTCTCCCGCTCGGGCACCACCACCAGACGGGGCGGGTGGGCGTGCTCGTCCAGCCCGGCGAGCCCCACGTAGATGGGCACGGCGGGAAGCTCCTGGGCGAGGACCTGGATGAACTCCGCGATCACAGCTCGGCCTCCAACCACGCGGCGATGGCCTCGCGCATGCGCTCGGTGTACTCCCCGAGGTCGTACCCCTCGGGGAAGAAGGGCCGGGCGGGGAGCACCACCTGGCTAGCGGTGACCCACCGCCCCCTCCCACCCTTCCGCACTCCACGCCCCCCGGCCAGGCGGAAGCGGAGCCACCTGGCCCGGCGGGGGCGGATCACCGCCCCGAACTGGTGGGGGGCGGCGTAGCGCACGTTGGTCCCGATGGCGAACCCCCGAGCGGTGACGTTCTGGACGCTGAAGGAGCGGCGCAGGCGGCCCGTGTCCGAGAGGGTCTGCCCCCCCTCCAGCTGAGCCCGGAGAGAAGGCCGCCAGGGACGGCCCCAGGGGTCCGTGGCGGTGCGGAAGCGCTCCTGCAGGGCCGTCATGGCCCCTTCTGCCGCAGCGCGGGAGACCTCCCGCAGGGCCCCGGGCCGGGTGAGGCGGTCCAGGGCCCGGAGGAGGCGGGAAAGGCCACGAAAGTCCCCCCGTACGCTCACGGCCACCTCCGCTCGCGGGTCACGGCCTGGATGGCGGTGGAGGAAACCTCGGGGGTAGCGTCCTCTACCCCGGGGTCCACCTTCCCTGCGGCCACCCCCTCCAGCCAGCGGATGGCGTCCTCATAGCGCATGCGCAGGTTCTCCTGCCCGGGCCGGGTGGGGTCGTACCCCCTCCGGCTCATGAGGTCGTAGGCGGCGATGATGGCCGTCACCCGCACGAGCTCCCGCCCCCACGAGCGTAGTGGCAAAGAGTACCGCACCCGCAGGTAGGAGTCCACCAGGGCCGAAGCAGCTTCAAGCGCCGCGTACTGGTCCCCGGCATCCACCCCGGCCAGCGCCTGGGAAGGTAGCCCCAACGCCCGCAGATCGGCCAGCTCAGCGTAGGGCATCGCGGATCTGCTCCAGGAGTTTGCGCCCGAGCCCCTTTATGGCCAGGAGCTCTTCGTCCGAAGCCGAGCGCACCGCCTCGAGGGTGCCGTACCCCGCCCCGAGCAGAAGCGCCCGCCCCGGGAAGTTCTCGGGGAGGGGGGTGGTGGGACTGGAGAGGGCTTGAGCTTCCTCCTCCCCCCCGTAGCGCCAGCGGCGGAACGCCGTCAAGCCCATCCCTTACCTCACTGGGTGATAAGCCGCACCACCGTGGGCTTGTCGCTTCCCGGCAAGCGAGAATAGCGGTGGGCGGCATAGTAAACGTTCACCGCCACCACCGTGGAGTCGGCCAGGATGTCCTTGTCGGTCTCAACGGTGGGGGTGCCGTTGTACCACAGGGCCAGGGCCCCACGGCGCACGATGAGGGTCACGTACTTGGTGGGCGTGCCCGTAATGACAGGGGCCCGGTCGGAAACGATGAGGGGAAGCCCCATCACCCGGGGCAGCCCACCCTGCTGGGCGTCCACGAAGATGGGTTGGCCCGTGGTGTCCTTGAGCTTGCGCAGGTCCGCCAACACCTTGGAGTGGACAATGACGGCGGCCACGTCCACCTGAGCGTCCCCAAACTGGGCCAGGGCGTCCACGAGGGCGTCGTAGGTGATGGTGCCCGTGGATGCATCCTGGGTGGCCACACCCCCGCCCGTGGTGCTGTTGGCGGCTTCCACCAGGGCCCGGTCAAACTCCCGCCGGGCCCCTTCCAGGATCTGGCGGGTAGCCTCGGCGTAGGGGTCGGCGTACATGGCGGCCAACTGCGCCCACGAGGTGACCTCAAACGCCTTCCCCGCCCGCTGCACCACGGCCTCCTCCGAGGTCATGGAGAGCTTGGTAACGGTAAGGGGCGCTCCTTCAGTCACCCGCTCAAACTCGCCCAGGATGCCGAAGTAGGGCACCTTCACCTTGTCCCCGCCGCGCACCCCACCGGGTAGGGTGCGGCTTTCCACCACCGCATCCGTGCCGTAGAGGGCAATGCGGTTGGGCCACGCCCCGGCCACCGCGTCCGCCAAAACCTCCGGAATGATCAGATCGGCCCGAGTCGTTGCAGGCATCTTCTACCTCCTAGTAGCCCAGGGCCCGCTTGCGTAGGGCCCGGTACACCTCCGGGTTTTCCCGGTACAGCTCAGCCCGCTGCGCGGGGCTGAGCTTGTGCCAGTCCAGCCCCTCCTGCCCCACAGGGGGCTCCTCTGCCCCGTTGGAAAGGACCACCCTGGGGGCCACCCGCAAAAACGCCTCCAGCGCCTCGGGGGTCTGCTGCTCGGCCCAGGAGAGCATGGCCGGGGTCAGCTTCCCCTCCCGCTTCCCCTGCTCAATGAGGCGGGCCAGCCGCTCCTTCCTCCGCTCCTCCTCCAGCGCGGCCAGCCGCTCCTGGACCCGGGGCAGCTCCTCGTGGGCCTGCTTCCAGGCCAGGAGCACCGCCTCGGCCTCGTCCTCCCGGCGCGTCCCCGTGAGGGCAAAGACCCGTTCCGGGAACGCCATGAGCCTGCGGAGAACCGCTTCGGCCTCGGCCTCGCCAGCGTCCTCCCTAAGCCCTAAAAGCCTCAGAACCTTCTCCATCCTCGTCCTCCTGGTCTCCTCCCGCTCCCAGGGGGCCTTCTCGCCCCACTGGTGGTAGTGGGCCGCGATGTGCCGCTTGACCGCCTCCAGCTCCGCCTCTGGGATGTCCACGCCACCACGCGCCCCTTGCAGAACGGCGGCGGCGGCGTAGACCCCCCTTTTGTGCACCACAAGCTTCCCGTCCACCACGTCGTGGTGGGGCAGCTTGTAGGAGCCGAAGTTTTCCGGGTCCCGGGCATCGTACCAGGCAAACGCCCTGCGGTACTTCGCCCAGTCTATGGTCTCCTTGTCCCCGCTCCCGTCCCGGCTGGCCCAGCGCCGGACCCGGGCCACGGCGGCGTCCGCGTCCCAGGAGGAGCCCTCGTGGACCGGACCCGACTCAAACCCCACCGCCTTCGCCACCAGAGGCTCCAGGCACTTGGTGGCCGGGAGGTTGGTGAGGGCGAGGTTGATGAGCTCCACGATGCGCCCCTCCTCGTCCACGTAGAAGGCGGGGCTGAAGTAGCGGTACTCCCGGTTGCGCAAAAGCTCCATAGCCCTCGGGGTCCACTCCACGTTCACCGCCCAGAGGCCGTCCTCCCGGACCTCGAGGTCAAACCACCCGGCGGCGGGGACGGGGCCGTTGGACACGGGCTCCAGGGCCTGGTGCTCGTAGTCAATGGAAAGCCGGTTGCCGTAGTCCCGCCAAGCCTGCATCACCCGGCGGGCCGCCTCCTGGTCAAAGAGAAAGACCCCCTTGGTCGTCTCCACGCGACCGAAGGGGAAGATGCGAAACTCGCGGGGGGGCTCGCCCCCCGGCACGGGAACGGTCAAGGCGTGTCGGGTCATGGTCCACAAAGAGCTCCCGGGGGTTCCGGGGGTAGAGTTATCCGAGCTTAGCTCTAGGATAGCACACCTTGCACTCCGCTACAAGGGGTGCTAGAATCAGGGCAAACCCACCGGGCTGGGCCTGGGTTCCCGATAGCCCGGTGCAGGACGCGCGGCCCTCCAGGGGGCCGTTGCCCTTTTTACGGCCAGCGGAGGAACCCCACCCTCTGGTTCTGCAGATAAGCGTAGTTTTTGGTCTCTATGAAGGTCAGGGCCGCCAGGACCCCCCGGTGCACCTCCGCCGAGAGGACCAGGTGCCGGTCCCGCCCCTCCCGGTAGACCTTCAGGTACCGCTGGCGGAAGACCACTCGCCGCTCGTGCTGAAGGGGGAGGAGCCAGACCTCCTGGGGGGTCCGCACCAGGTCTGGGAGCCAGGCGAGGAAGCGCTCCCGCCCATCCCCCTTGAGGTGGCCCACGAGCCCCCGGTCCACCAGCACGGGGAGGCCCGTGGGGTCCACGAGGAGGGCGGGGAGGCCTCCCAAGCGCTCCTCCAGGAGGGCGAGGAAGCGCGCCTCCCCCACCTCCGCCAGCGTGGGCAGGAGGTCTCCGGGGGCGGGCGTAGGGTCCAGGCGTTCAGGTAGGCCGTAGGAGCGCCAGTCGGGCGGCTCCCCGGCGAAGGCGGGCGCCCAGGGGAGGCGGGCGGCGTCCCTTTGGCCCTTGGCGTAGCCCTCGGCCCACTCCTCCTCCGCCGGGGAGAGGCCGAAGCCCTCCTGCGGGGGGAGGCTGGGCAGGGTCTGGGTCACGCCCCGCCGCTCGGCCTCCGCGCGGGTGAGGGCCCGCACCCCGCTCCGGCAGTTGTGGTGGAGGGGGGGCCAGTTGGACCTCCACCACGGGTCGTCCGCCGGGCGCACCACCCCGTCCCGGGCCCGGCAGATCTCCGTGGTGCGGCTGTCCAGCACGGCATCGTACATGAGGTAGGGGTGGGAGCGACGCACGGCGGGGTCCTGGAGCTGGTCCCACCTCCCGGCGGAGTAGGCGGCCTGGACGTTGTTGCGGAAGATGGTCTCCAGGTGGCCGTAGCTCCACCTCCCCCCGAGGACGCGCAGGGCCTCCTGCCGCCACTCCTCCAGGGGCGTCCCCTCCTCCAGGGCCCGGAGGACGCTCTGGTGGAGAAGGGCGAGGCGGTCCAAGAGGGCCACCCCGGCGGCGGTGAAGGCCCGCCGCCGGGCCTCCTGGGTGAGCTGGCCCCACTCCCCCTTGAGGAGGGGCACCTTGCCCCGGAACCACTCCGCCGCCTCCTGGAAGCGGAGGGGATCGGCGCTAACGCTCCACATCGCGGATCACCGAGTACCGCCCCGCCAGTCCCGCGAGGACCAGGGCCCGCTCCGTGAGGGCGGCCACCTCCTCGGGGGAGGCCTCCCGGAAGCGGCGCATGAGGAGGTCCCGCACCTCCTCGTAGCTCCCGGCCCGGGCCAGCTCCTCCTCCAACCCCTCCAGGGGGTCGGGCAGGCGCTGGAGGAGCCGGTCCGCCACGGCATCGGCGTAGAGCTGCCCCTGCACAAAGCCGGGGGCTTCCTGGGGGCTGTCCCCCGAAGCCAGGCGCACCCGCCGCAACCCCTCCACCCGGCGCAGGGGGATGCCGTACTGCTCCGCCAGGGCCTCGAGGTCCAGGGGCACCCCTGCCTGGGCGAACGTAGCCACAGCGTTGGCCAGGCGAGCCAGGGTTTCGGCCTCGGCCTGCCGGTCTTGCGGAAGGGTGGGGTCCCAACGCGGCCAGGGAGCCAGTTCCGGGCGGCCAAAGTTATACTCCGCCCACCGGAGGAGGATCTGCCTGAGGGCGGTGGCCAAACCCTCGGCGTCCGCCTCCAACAGGTCCTGGCGCACTTGGGCGTGTACCAGAGCCGCGGCGTAGCTCCCCCTCTGGACCTCCGTGGTCAGGTTCTGCCCCAGCACGGCCACAGCGATGGCCCGATCCGCCCAGGCGATGGCGGCCTCCTTGGACCGCCATACCCCGTCTGGTGGAGCTACCATTTCCAGCCTCCACCCCTCCGGCAGCACCAGGCCCGTGTCCCCTCCTAGGTCGGCCAACAGCTGGGCCAGCTCCTGGCCCGTGGCCCCAGCCGGGCCCTCAGCGGTGGCCACCCGGAGCGCCCCCACCTCGTTGTCCCGGGCCCAGTAGCGGATGGCGTCCAGCTTCACCAGCCAGGGCAGGGCTAGGGCCCGCCACAGGCCCCGCTCCCAGGGGCGCTTGGGGCCGTAGGGGGTGTAGAGCAGCCAGAGCCCCTCCTGCAAGGGGTGCTCCTGCCCCTGGGCATCCCGCACCCACCACGCTCCCTCCCGCCAGCGCAGGGCCCCGGGGTGCCACACGTCCAGCTGGGGCCAGACTAGCCCGTCCTCCTCTTTCCAGGAGATGGCGGCAAGCCCAACCCCCGTGAGGAGCCCCCAAACCACCAAGTCGTGCACTATGTGCTCCGGGAACACGTCCCACCAGCGCTCCTCCAAGAGGGCCGCCTGGCGCTTGCCCCCGGGGGCGGGCTCCACGCTGAAGGGAAGCCCCAAAAGGGCCCGCACCCGAGTCGTCATCACCCCCGCCACCCGGTCGTCTCCCAGAAGGGCACGGGCCAGTTCGGCCACGGGCCGCATGTCCCCCTGCTGGGCGATGGCCCAGACGGTGCGGACCTCCGCCGGGGTCCACTCGGCCCGGAGCCAGCCCCGAGGCTCCTGGTAGGTATTCACCTTAGCCATGAATCTCCCTCCATATCTGGAGGAGCCTGGGGCGGGCTAGGACATAGCCCACCCGGTTGGGGGTGGTGGACCAGAGGAAGGCCGCCAGGTCCTTCGCCTCCTGGCTCCGCTCGTGGGGCGGGCGGTCCAGCTCCAGGGCCCTGCGGAGCGCCGCCCTCACCACGTCCCAGGGATACCAGCGCCCCCCCACCTGCAGGGCGTAGCTCCCCGCCTGACCCACCAGCCGCTCCACCTCCTCCCGGCGCCCCCGGCCGGGAGGCCCCACGCGGCGCATGCGGGCGTTCAGAGCGCCCCAGACGAGGAGGGCGGGGTCAACGTCAGAGCGACCTCGGCGCTCTCGTAGGTGAGCCCGCAGGACCTGCACCTGTACCGCCGCACCAGCATCACGTCCGGCCATACCCCCTCCACGCCCACCCGCCCCCTGGACTCCACCTCCGTGGAGCCGCACCTGGGGCAGGGTAGAGTTCTGCCCAGCTTAGCCCTAGCATACAACTCTTTGGAGCCCACTACCACCTCCCCTTCACCCGGTAGGGCCCACCTGTAGGGGCCGCATGCCGGGCCGCCCACACCGCGAGGGCCAGGGCCATCACCGTGTCGTCGTGCGCCCCGGACGGGGCCTCGTAGCTCACCCCGTAGGTCGTCTGGCGGGCCTCGAGGGCCCGGAGCTCCCCGAGGAGGGCGGGCTCGGGGTAGAGGAGGAGCCTCCCCTCGGCGAGGGCCAGGCGAAGTTCGGTGACCAGGGGGGGCTTTGTGGCGTGGGAAAACCGGTACGGGTAGACATTGGGATAGGCCCGCCGCAGGCGCTCGTAGACCGGATCCCCCACGCCCGTGGCGTCCACGAGTAGCCTCGGGGCGTAGGGGCGGACGAGGCTCAGGACCCGCTCCACCGTCTCTTCCCACTCTGCCCGCCAGCGCTCCAGGCGCACCAGGCGCATGGCCTCGGGCTCCGTGGCGTCCACGATGGCGAGGGCGGTCCAGTCGTGGACGCGGGCGAGGTCCAGCCCCGCCACGTAGCGCCGCCCCTCCCGGGGCTCCTCGGGGCCGGGGAGGCGTGTGGCCCGCTCCACGTCCTCCTCGGGGATGGCCCCGCCCGAGGAGAGGAACTCGCACAGGTACTCCTGCCGGAAGCGCCACTCGCCCAACGCCCGGCGCTCCTCCTCCAGGAAGGCCGGGTCCAGGTGGGGGACGTCGTAGGCCGTCACCATGACCCGCTCCCACCCCTCACCCCCCACCCACTCCCGCCAGAACCAGCCCCGGGTGCCGAAGGGGGTGGAGATGGCCACCAGACGGCCACGGGTGGCGGCCAGCATGGGGCGCACGGCGGCGTAGAGGTCGTCGGGGATCCACGCGGCCTCGTCCAGGACCACGAGGTGGGCGCTGTACCCTCGGATGGTCCCCTCTTTGGCGGGCAGGGCGATGACCCGGCTCCCCCCTCGGAGCTCCAACCGAAGAGCGCTCTCCGCCCGGAGGTCCAGGCCGAGGACCTGGGCGAAGCGCCGCACCCGGTTGGCGAGCTCCTGGCTCTGCCGCTGGGAGGGGGCGATGAGGAGCACCGTGGCCTCCTGGCGCACCAGGGCGGTGTGGAGGGCGAGAGCGGCGGCGGTGGTGCTCTTCCCCGCCTGACGCGAGGCGAGAAGGAGGAGGCGGGGGGACGGGGAGAGGAGGGCCCGCCGCTGCCAGGGGGCGGGCGTGACACCCGCCCGCTTGAGGACCACCGTGGGGTCTAGGGCGAGGGCCAGGTCCTGGGCGAGCTCACGCACCCTCCGCCTCCAGACGTTCCACCAGGGCGGCCCTGGCCTCGGGGTAGGGGGCCAGGGCCTCGAGGACCACCGCCCTCAGCCGGGCCCACTCCGGGCTCGCCACCAGCGCCACCTGGACGCTGGGACGCTCGTCTAGCTCCCCGAGGAGCTTGGCCTCTAGTTCCAAAAGCCTGGTAGCCGCTCCAATCGCCTGGACCGCCGCCGCGTAGCGTCCCTTTGAGCGAGCTTCGTCCAGAAGAGCGCGGGCCTCGCGGTTTAGCTCCCTGATGCGGTCCAAAACGGACACGCCGACCTGGACCGCCTTGGCTTCAACCGCCCGTTGAACATCGTCCTGAACGTGCTCACGGTGGCGGTGAAGGGCGCCGAGCGAAACGCCAAAGCGTTCCGCTATGTTCCGAAACGACTCACCTTCCACCAGCGCCCGGTCTATCTCCTCCCGCTGGGGATGGGTGCAGATGGTGCACCGCCTAGGCACTTCCACCTCCTCCTACCCGCCCCTCCTCAGGCGCCCCCGGCCCTCCGAGCGCCCGGTGGGAGCGGTGTCCACCCCAAGATTTTGTTGGGGCCCCGGTTTTGGTGAGGCGGCACCGGAAACCGCCGATTGGGCCGGTACCTCGGTGCCGGGAGGGGTTGGACCTCCCAGCCCGTGAGGGTCAGCGGAAAAGCTCGCGCCAAACCTCCCAGAGCTCGCCGTCAGCGGGGGTGAGATTGCCGCTGGCCTGAGAGAGGATTTCCTCGTAGAGCCTGACGATCATGGACTCCTTGATTTGCACCGCCACCCGGAGCCAGTAGAGTTTCTCCAGCTCCGTCATCTCCGGCCAATGTTTCAGCCTCTCTATAGCCTCTTTCGGGGTCATAACGCCTCCACCCGCACGTGAACGCTTCCAGGACGGCGCACCTCTCGCCGCACGGCGTGAAGCTCCGCCACCTGGGAGTCGTCCTGGAGCACGCTCGCGTGCACGAGCGCGTCCAGGACCGCCTTCAGGATGTTGTCCAGGTCCCGCCTCCTCCGGTCCGGGGGATGAAGGACGACGAGCACCGCCACCTCCCCCCGCATGGGCTTCCCGCGCCACGTGCCGCGCAGGATGGCCCACGCCTCCTTGTGCCACCGCTGGGCGTGGGGGGCGAGGTAGCGGCCATTCCCCCTGGCCGCCCAGTAGTGGTTCACCGAGGGCGGCCAGGGGAGGGCGGCCTCTAGGACCATAGGCTTAGCGCGAGGAGAAACACCGCCCATAACACCCCCACGAGCAGAACGAACCCCACGCTAGCCCCCTCCGGCAGGGGTTCGCGGCGAGGCCGGAGGAGGACAGTGAGCCCCGTGGCGATGGCGAGGATGTAGGCCACGACTAAATCGGCTAGCGTCATACCCTCCTCCGCTTCTTCGGCTCCTCCGATGGCGTACTTGCCCAACCCCACCTCTTTTCCACAGCGCTGAGAAGAAAAAGGGCCTCCCGCTCCACCACCGGGGACCCTCCAGCGCGGCGAATAGAGCGGACACGGACCTCCGCCCACCACACGCCACCTTTCGCCTGGTAGCCCATCACCGCTACCTCGGCCTGCATCTGACCGCGCACCAGGCCGTAGACACGGGCAAGCCTGATGGCCGCGTGCTCCACGTCCTCCCCGGATATCTGGCCTTCTTGCCCCCGGTAGTGGTAGCGCCACCTCAACGGCCTCATGGCTTCCTCCGCCTCCTCTCCGGCTCCTCCAGCAGGACCACCAGGTAGGGGACACGGTCGTAGTCGGCGGTGGTGGACCAGCCCACCCGGAGCCTCACCGCCTGGCACGGGCAGAGGCCCGTGTACCCGGCGGGCATGCTCCTGTGCACCGTGGCCTTCTTCTCGCACCCTTCCACGGGGCAGGGGACGGTGTAGAACTCGTCCAGCTTCATCCCTTCCTCCTTTCCGCCACGGGCACCCACCCGCGCCCGTCCCAGCACAGGACCTCCTTCCGCTCCTCCTCGGTCAAAAGATGGTCCGAGGACCCGTTGTCCACCACGGGGTCGCCGGGGTGGAGGCCGAGGGAGTCGCAGTAGGCCCAGACGAGCATGGACTGCGCCCAGCAGGTCTCTTCCAGGGGGCAGAGCCTCTTCGCCGTCTCCACCGGGACGTTGCGCCAGAGGAGCCGGGACCCCTCCTCGCTTCGTCTTGAGGCGATGAAGACGTTGGCTCTCATAGCACCTCCCTAAGCCATTCCCAAAACCACGCGAGGGTAGGGCGAGGACGAGAAGGGGGGAAGGCGGCGTGGACGCCCCTGGCCCGAGCCTCCAGAATGGCCGCTTCCACAGCCACGCCGTAGTCCGGGCTGGAACCGTAGCCCACGACCCTACCTCCGGCGATGACCACGGCCTCCCACGTGGCCGTGGCCGGGCAGTACGCCGCCACCACTACCGCTCCTTGCACGGGCCACCTCCACCCGAACCTCGAGGCCCTCCTCCTTTCCCCTCCGCGCAATCCACTCGGCGATGACCTCGGCATGGCACGGCTTCGGAGCGCACCAGCACACGAGGTTCAGTTCGCCGTGGCGCCTGACCTTGGCGTAGAGGGCTTCCAGGGCCTCGCGGAAGCGGCTATCAAACTCCGACTTGGCCGCGAAATACTCGCGGTAGAGGGCTATGACCTGCTCACGCGTGCCGTCCTCGCCCACGCGGTAGGGGTTCCCGAAGCGGGAAGGGCGGCCAACGTAAACCCCCGACCCGCCATCACTGCGGTTGAGGATGCGAACTACCACGGCCTACCTCCTCACGCCGCTTCCTTCCAAACGAGTCCGAGCCGCTTCCCGTTCCGGGCGAACCACGCCACCCAGGGGCGGAGGTCCACCCACGGGTCCAGCTCGTCCTGGCCTTCGGCCTCAGGGTTCTTCTTGGCGAGCTCCACCAGCCAGGCCCGCCAGGCCCATAGCTCCGCCTCCTGGCCCATGCGGCGGAGCTCCTCGCGCCAGGCCTCGTCCTCCCAGCGCATCCGGAAGCGGTGGGCCTCCATAGCCTTGTACGCCTCCGCCCACCGCTCCAAGGCCCGCTCCCGGAGCTCCCGCCCCTTTCCGCTCGCCACGGCGGCCTGGACCTTAGGCCAGTCGTCCCCGAGCCCCCGGAGGACGAAGCCGTTCAGCGCGTCCGCCAGGAGGCACCACATGGTGTAGGCGAGCCAGTCTGGGGCTCCGTCCTCCTCTGCTTCCGTCTCCAGCTTCGCCTCGTAGGCCAGGGCGAACTCCAGCCTGGCCTCCATGGCCTCGTCCAGGCGGGCCTCGTCCCGGAGGAGGGCGAGGATGGCCCCCTTCAAGATCGGGATGACCTCCCCGTACTCCTGGCGGAACGCCGCCCGAACCTCTTCGGGCCCCTCGAGGCCGAGGCGCCCGTCCTGCTCCACGAAGCGAAGCCCCCTCGCTTCGGCCTCCCGGATGACCTCCAGCGCCTTCCTCACCATACGTCCACCTCCACCTCTTCCCTCACGGCGGGCCAGGGGTAGGCGTGCGGGGCCTTCCCCTGGTCCATGAGCACGAGCCCCTTCCTCGCCCGGGTGGCGGCCACGTAGAAGAGCCTGTGTAGCTGGTCCGGGTGCTCCCTAGCCGCCTTTCTCGTGTACCCAGGCCAGACGTACACCCAGTCCGCTTCGCCGCCCTTCACGCTGTGGATCGTCCCGATCCAAACCCGGGCCCTCCCCTGGAGGACCGCCTCCGGGCTCTTCAGGGCCACCATGAGGCTCTGCCTCATCGTCTTGGGGGCGTTCCCCAGGAGGTGGTCCAGGAGCCAGGACACGTCCCGCCCCACGGCGTGCGGACGGTGCTCCGGGCGGAAGACGTTCCAGATGGGGTGGTCGTCCCCCACCTTCTCCTCGTCCGGGAAGCTCTCTATGTACCGCCTCGCCTCCTCCCCCTTCACGGCGAAGACCTTGGAGCTCACGTGCTTGGTCCACGCCTTCACGTCCGCCGCGATGCGGTTGGGGAAGAGGAAGCTCCGCGCCTTCTCCCAGGCGCTCCTCGCCCCCTGGGGGAAGAGGTTGAAGCTGTGCCGGTGGGGGGCGTACGGATTGGCGTACGGCTCCCCCACGCGGAGGAGTTCACGTTTCAGCTCCTCCAGGAGGTACTTCGCCGTGGCCAGGAAGAGGACGCTCTCCCCCCGGTTTACCCGCTCCAAGGCATCCACCACAGCGTGGTAGGGGTCTTCCGGGGGCACCCAGAGGAGGCGCACCTCTCCCTCGTCCCCACGGGGGGCGTAGCGCTTCGGGGCCCGGTTCTGCGCCCGGCGGATGACGGCCTCCGCCACCCGTTGCACCCTGGCGGGGACGCGGTAGGATTGACCTAGGACAAGCTCGTCTTCCACCGGGACCCCGAGGAACGAGGCCCCGTCCGCTCCCATGAAGCCGTAGATGGCCTGGTCGTCGTCCCCCACCAGGGCGAGCCGGGCCCCGTGAGCCCACTTCTCCACCAGGAGGAGCTGGAGCGGGGTGAGGTCCTGGGCCTCGTCTACCAGGAAGAAGCGCACCCCGAGGCCGCCGGGCTTCGCCAGGGCCATTTCCAGCATCCCGGGGAAGTCCACCAGCCCTTCAGAGTTCATCCAGGCCTTCCAGGTCTGGAAGAAGACCCGCTCCTCCTCGCTCCAGGCCGCCATGGGGGCGAGGGTGTTCCTGAGGTAGACCACCCGGTCGTAGAGCTTGTCCCCGGGGGGCCTCGAGTCCTCGTCCTCGTAGGGGTCCATGACGTCCAGGAGCTCCGCCCCCCTCCCGTCCACCCTCGGGGTGATGCGCCAGGTGTCGGGCACCCGGCGGTTCCAGTCGCTCAGGGCGTCCTTCGTCAGGGCCAGAGGAGGCCTACCGATGGCCCGGTAGGCCAGGCTGTGGATGGTCCCGAGGTTCTCTTCGGGCACCTGCCCGGCGAGCCTGGAGGCAAACTCGCGGAACGCCGCCCGGGAGAAAGAGCACACGGCGATCTCCTCCCCGGGCACGCCGGAGCGGAGGAGCCGCTCCACCTCGCCCTTGAGCCACGTGGTCTTCCCCGTCCCGGGCGGCCCGTAGACCCGGAGGCGGCTAGAACCAGTCAACCCCTTCATCGCTTAGCACCTCCCCCTCCTCTTCGGTTGAGAAATCTTTCTCACCCTTAGCGGTAGTCAGGTAGTCAGATGAGCCCGACCATCTGACTACCCGAGAAACCCCGTTCTGCACGGGCTTCGTGCCTCCGGTAGTCAGGTAGTCAGATGATTGCGAGGTGTTCGGCTCGTTTTTGTATCTGACTACCTGACTACCTCCCACCTTTTCGCCGTCCAGGACGCTATTCGCGAAGTAGTCAGATGCGCTGGGGGTTCCGACTATCTGACTACCTGCGAACGCGTTCTCATTAGCCGCCTCCTCGGAAGGCTCAGAAGGCACCCACTCGGGAGGCAGGAGGGAGGCCGGGATGGCCCAGTACCGCCGGGTGCGGTTGGCACCACTCCCCTTGCGCTGGACCTTGACGGGCTCCGCCCCGTAGCGCCGGAGGAGGAGGGCCATCTCCCTGGGGCGGATGCGGTGCCCCCTCCGGTCTCCCACCCAGGAGGCGAAGTTCGTGGCGTTTATGGCGAGGTCGCCCTTCCAGTAGAGGGGTAACTCCATCCGGAAGTGGCTCTCCCACGCCTGGGGGTCGTCCTCCCGGGCGGGGGAGCGCTCGTCCAGGTAGGCCTCCAGCCAGGCCCGGAGGAGGTCCAGCTCCTCCGCCTCGGGAGCCTCCACGTCCTCCGAGGCGTCCATGATGGCCTGGGCCATGTCGTCCCAGTAGCGCTGGTCCAGCCAGCGGGGGAGCACTTTTAGGACCTCCGCCACCCGCACCCGCACCTTCCGCTGGCTCGCCAGGCTCTCCACGCTCCCGATGTCCACCTTCTGCCCGCCTTCCAGGACGAGGACGTACTGGCGGGGGGTGCTCTGGATGCAGAGGACGCGCTCCACCCCCGGGATCCACTCCTGCACCCTGCTCAGGGCTTCCTCCCGGCTCAAGCGGGGCGGAGGGGCGAGGCTCACTCTCTCCACGGCGGCACCACCCCCTTCCTGGGCTTGAGGCCGAGCAGGCGCTCAGGGCGCGGGGCGGGCTTCCGCTTCCCGGCCTCGAGGCCCGACCGGACCGTCCCCTCCACCTCGGCGCGTTCGGAGGGCTGGAAGACCTTCTCTGCCTCCCCGAAGAGGAGCGCCCTCGCTTCCTCCTCGGAGATGAGCCCCCCGCCCACCAGTCGCCCGAGCTGGTAGGCCATGCGGTTCAGGGCGTTGTTGCGGTTCCCCGGCGTGGCCTCGCGGGCGAACTCGTTGACGATGCGAGCCAGGGCCGCCTCGGCGTAGCGGCGGATGTGGTAGCCGGGCTCGTCCTCCCGGACGTGGTTGGCGGCGTAGCCCCGGACGAGCCCCTTCCTGAGGGCTTCGGGGCCGTGGCGCGCCACGAGGTTCACATCGTAGACGTCCAGGAGGAATCCGGTCCCCTTCTCGGGGTGCCACGCCGCCAGGAGGACGCCGAACTCCAGCAGGGCGGCGTGCGCTTCCACCTCGTACCCCTCCGCCTCGAGGGCGACCCTGGCCCACCGCACCGCCGTGGGGGAGAAGGAGTAGTAGCGCCACTCCTCCGGGGTCGTGTCGTACAGGGCGCGGTGGGCCATGGCTCCTCCTACCAGAGGTCTTCAGCCGCCTTCTGGGCCGCCTTCTGAGCCCGCTTCCTCGGGACCGGGGCGTACTGGATGATGTTGGTCACCACCCGGTCCCCCTTCTCCTTCGTGGCGATGGTGAGGAGCACGGGCCTGCCGGGGGCGGTGATCTCCTCCTCGCCCATGCGGATCATCACCCCTTTCACCGGCTCCTTCCCCTCCGTGAAGAAGAAGGGCAGGCGCTTCAGGTCCTCGGGGCTCTTCACCCCGGGGATGTCCATGTCCAGGAGGCTCGCCTCCTGAGGCCCGACCGCCCGGCCCCAGAGGGCCCCCACCACCTGCCAGAACTTGGACTTCTCGTTGTAGAGGAGCCCGTAGGAGCCATCGGGGGTTCTACCGATGGAGGGGATGTTGACGAGACCGGAGAGGCGCCCCTCGTCGTCCTCAAAGATGAAGCGCAGGGCGGGCTTGGGCTCCTCGCTGAACTGGCTCGCCATCAGCCCAGCCTGCACCTCCACCAGCTGGAACTCGTACGTCCCGGGCTCCCTGACCACCTGCTCACCGTTCCGCTCTGGTACCATGCCTTTGAAGATCCCCATGATCTACCTCCTTCGGCCTTCTTCGGCCATTGGGAACGGGGTTTCCTCCCCGTAGTCCCCTGCGTCAACGGGGAAGGGCACCAGGCCCTCCCCGCCGCATGCGTGGCAGTCCTGCCACCACTCGTCCGCGAGGTCCTGGGGGACTTCCCACGAGCGAGCCATGGGATGCGTCCACACCACCCCCTCCCCCCGGCACACGGGGCAGAGGGCGCGGGGGGCCCGGAGGTCCCCCAGGAGCTCCCACCAGGGGCCCCAGCCCTCGCGCTCCAGCCGCGTGGCCAGGGCCCTGGCGGCCTCGGGGCGGGACCGCGCGAGGCCCCTGAGACGCCCCACCAGTCCCTCGGAGTTGGCCTGATACCAGGCGGTGCGCCAGTCCCTACGCATGGCGCACCCCTTTGAGGGCCCGCCGGAGCTCCGGCAAAGCCATGCGGAGCAAGTAGATTTCCCCCCGGGCCTTGGGCCACGCCCAGGCCCAGTGAGGGTCCTCCAGGTACTGCTCGGGCCTAGGGGGGGACTTCATCCAGTCCCCCCAGGCGTACTCCAGCACCCGGAGGCGGTCCTCCAGGCGCTGGAGATAGTCCTCCCAGGACTCCCCGCGCTCCCGAGGGGGGAGGGTTGGGTACTTCTCCAGCACCCGCCGCAGAGCTGTGGTATACTGAACCTGCGCCTGTCTAGTCATTCGTATCACCTCCACTAGGCCAGGGCCTCCACCCTGGCCTTCCTCACGGCCACGTGGCCGTAAAGGACCTGTTCAACGCCCCCCTGCTCCACGAACTCCACGAGGGCGGAGTGGGGGACCAGGATCCTCCTCCCCACCCGGGCCACGCGGATCTGCCCGGCCCGGATGAGGTAGCGCATGGTGCGCTCCCCGATGCCCAGCACTCTGGCCGCCTGGGCGATGTTGTAGGCCACGGGGTGGCCCAGGGGCTGGGTCAGGGCGGTCTGTGGGGCGGTCGTGGGGTTAGGCATTGGAAACCTCCTCTGTTTTCACTTGTAGTGAAAGGCCAAGGGCAAAAAAAAAAAAAAAGCCGTTCAAGGGTGTTCAGGGTCGGCTTGCGCCGGCCGGTTTCTATTTCTGCGAGGTACTGGCGGCTAATCCCTACTCGGGCGGCAAGCTCTTTTTGCGTTAGCCCAAGCTGCGCTCGCCTTTGCTTGATGGTTTCACCTACCCCGGCCATCTGTTTCAGAGTCTACCACACTTCCTTCGTGTGTCAACTCCCTGCGACAATAAGGGCGAAGGAGGGAAGGTTATGGCGGCGGGAGTGGAGATCGGAGATCGGGCCGGGGTAGCTATCCGGCGCAGGATGCGGGAGTTGGGGCTAAGCCAGCCGGATCTGGGTAGAGCCCTCGGGCGTTCTCACTCTTGGGTAAACATGTACCTGCTTGAGCGCCCTGCTTACACGCTTAGGCGTATGTGGGTTCAGAACCCTGACCTCATCGCGCGCCTTCTCAAAGCGCTTCAGTGGACCCCAGAGGAGTTCACCCGCGAAACCGGCATCGAGCTTCCCACCATGCCCGCCAAGTTGAAAGCGTCCATGACCTACATGGAACTCATCCCGCTGGTGGGTGTAGTATCAGCGGCAAGGGGGGACAGCATGGCCGAACCCATGGGCTACGTGGAGGTGGACTCCAGCGTCGTCAGTCGGCACTCGGGCTATACCCTGTTTGCTCTCGAGGTGGACGGGGACTCCATGTACTGCGAAGACCTCCCGTTCGCCATCCCACCAGGCGCCATTGTGGTGGTGGCCAAGGAGAAGCAACCTAGCCCTGGGGACATCGTGGTGGCATGGCACAGGGAAAAGGAGGTCGGGTATCTCAAGCAGTGGTTCCCCAAAGACGGTTACCAGGTGCTTCGCTCCTGGAACCCGGACGTCCCCCCCATGGTGGTGCAGGGCCAGGACGAGGTGGAGATCCAGGGCGTGGTGGTGCAGATCGTCATTGACCCCAGCAAGGTGAGCGTGAAGCCCAGGGGGAGGTAGTCGTGGGCTGGGTTCTGCTCATCCTGGGGCTGCTGGTGGTGATGGCGGCGCTTTCCAAAACGCCCAAGGGGGCCAAGCCGCTGACCCTGAAGGAAAGGCTGGGGATGTTTGCCTTCGGTGCGGTGGTGGCGCTCATCGGACTGGTCCTCATTCCTCCACCGCAAACACCGCAAAACCCCCAATCGGCCCAATCTGTTCAATCTGCCCAACCTTCGCAACCTGCACAATCTCCCCAACCTTCGCAAACGGAGCAGGCCAGCGAACCCCCCAAAACCCAGGAGGCGGAAATGCCTCCGCCCCCTGTCCTACCCGGGCTTTTCTGGGTAGACATCACCCTGAACCTGGAGAAAGCGCCCTTTGGCTTTCGCTTTAGCGCCGAACCCTCACGGGTCATCGATGGGGTGTGGCGCCGATGGGCAGCAGCCGTTGACCCCGATACCGGGGCGGAGATGTGGGTTGAGATTACCTCATACGGGGACCGCGTGCTCCACTACGAAGGGGTTGTGTCCGGCATAAACGCTAAGCCCACCGCTTCATGGTTTATCCCCTACCTAGCCACCGCCCCCTTTGACGGCAACCCCCAGGCCGAATCCAAAGCGTGGGCAGAAAAAGCGTTAGGCCAGGTGCGGCAGAAGGCTCCCGTGAAGCGGGCTGTTGGGGGAACGGTTTTCACCCTACTGGGCAATCCCCCCACCTTTTACACCCTGGAGGTCAGCCACCGGGACTACGAGTCCTGGCTGAGCCAGCACCTGCGCTGACATGGCCCGCAAGCGTCCTCCAGGAGAAGGGTCCATCTACCAGCGGAAGGACGGGCTCTGGGTCGGGGCCATCACGGTGGGCTACACCCCTCGCGGGAACCCCCGGCGGAAGGTCGTCTACGGCAGGACCCGCCAGGAGGTCGCCCGTAAGCTCGCCGAGCTCCAGGTGCTCCACCACCGGGGGCTCCTCGCCGAGCCCGCCCAGATCACCGTGCGGGACTGGGCCGAGGACTGGCTCAAGCGCAAGGCGGCGGAGGTTCGCCCCCGCACCCTGGAGAGCTACCGCTACCACCTGGCGAAGGCCATACCCTCCCTCAGGGACCCCACGGCTCACGACCGCTTTGGGCGCATGCGGCTCCAGAGCGTCCAACCCCTCCACGTCCGGCGGCACCTGGACGGGCTCAGGCTCACCCCGCACGCCATGAAGAACATCCGCTGGCTCCTCCACGCCGTCTTTGAGGACGCCGTGCGGATGGAGCTCATCCACCGCAACCCCGTGGCTCCCGTGAAGGTGAAGGGGCCGCCGAGGAAGAGTCCGGGAAGAACCTTGGAGCCCGATGAGGCTAGGAGACTTCTCGCCGCGCTGGACGCCCACCCCTCCCCCCTCGCCCTCGCCCTCCGGCTCATGCTCACCTGCGGGCTCCGAAGAGGCGAGGCTCTGGGCCTCCGGTGGGAAGACGTGGACCTCGAGGAGGGGGTGCTCCACGTGCGCCGGGCGTGGGCGAAGGTGGGCGGGAAGGGGGTTGTCTCCGAACCCAAAACCTCCTCGGGCTACCGTGCGGTCCCCATCCCCCCCACCACCCTGGAGCGCCTGAGGGCCTACCGGGAGAGCGTCCAGGGGCTCAGCGAGGAGGAGGTGCAGAGGAGCTGGCTCTTCCCCGGGCGGGACCCCTCCCAGCCCGTCCACCCGGACGCTCCCGACCGCCTCCTCCGCAGGCTCCTCGCCCGGCTCGGGCTCCCTCAGGTGCGGGTCCACGACCTCCGGCACACCTACGGCTCCCTCCTCCTCGCCCACGGGGCTCCCGTGGAGCTGGTGGCTGAGCGCATGGGCCACGCAAACCCGAACATCACCCTGGGCATCTACCGCCACCTCCTGGAGGAGGAGCGGCGGGGGTGGGTGCTGGACATCGGTTAGAGCCGTTGATGAGCCATTTGTGCGGATAGTGGTAGTAATGGGCGGGGGGGTCTTGACAGGGAGGGGTGTTAACATGTATGTTAACACTCGGAGGTGATGAGGATGACCAGGGCCGAGATCCGTGAGAAGCTGGTGGAGCTGCTGGAGGGCATGGAGAGCGGTTTCGCCTCCTGGCAGGAGGGCGAGCCGGAGGCCGTGGCGGACTATATCCTCGCGGAAGACCCGTCCGCCGCGAGGAACCTGGTGGAGATGGCCGAGGAGGGGCATCCCTATCTCACCAACCGGTTGGCGGACTGGATCAACGCGTGGGAACGCGAGCGCCAGGGGCTCAGCCGGTCCAGGGTGGTGAGGGCCTACCTCCGTTCGTGGGAATGGGACGAGGTGGAGCGGGCCGCTGCCAGGTTGGTCCAGCTCGGGTTGGCGCACTCCAAGGCCGGCGCACTCGGCTACCTGGCGCTCGCTGGCGCCAGGCTGCTCGATGAGGGGACTGGCGCATTTACCGAGAAGTTGGCCGCTAGGCGGTAGACCCCTGTAGACCCCTGCTACAGTTTCTGCTACAGAGCGACCCCCCGGGCTTCCCCGGGGGGTCAAAAACTCCGTTCTGGAGCTGGTGGAGCCGACGGGACTCGAACCCGTGACCTCCTGAGTGCGAT